>NZ_PVBL01000036.1:0-49346 GCF_002968555.1 Neorhizobium sp. T6_25 | reverse complement strand
TTACGGCGCCTCGACGATGATCTGCACTCCCGCCTCCATGGCACAGGAGGTAGGCCTTGGCCTTGGAGCCCAGGCTGGGGAGATGAAGCTTCGCAAGGTGGCGCTCGACGCTGGCTATTCGCACTTCTGACGGGCCAGCGAAACGCCATTCAACATGATCTTCGAGGTGCGGGCCTGAAACGCGTTGGGTTTACACGGTTCCGGACACGCAAACCGAACCGAAGCCCTGACGCCAACAATACCAGGTGATGTCGGGCGGGGTCGCAGAACCCCCCGGCATTCAGCTGGGAAAATCGGCTGAAAGGCTGATTTCCTCCCAGAGTTCGATCTGGGCCAGGCGCTCCTTTAGCTTGTGGGTGACGGCGTTATAGCAGATGGCCCCCAATACCAAGTGGCGGGGCGCCTGATCCGCTTCGGTCGCGGCGATCATCGCCTCGCCGGCGCGCACCGGATCGCCCGGCTGACGGCCGCTATAGCCGGCCGTCGCACCCATGCGGGCGGCGGCGGTCTCGGCATAGTCGGCGATCGTACTCGGCGTCTGCTTCAGGGATCGGCCGGCCCAGTCGGTGCGGAACGGACCGGGCTCGACGCACGTGACCTTGATGCCGAGCGGCGCGCCTTCATGGGCGAGCGCATCGGAAAAACCTTCGACCGCATGTTTGCTCGCCGCGTAGTAGCCCGAGCTCGGAAGGCCCATGAAGCCAGCCATCGAGGTGATGTTGAGGATATGGCCCTTGCGCTGCGCACGCATGCCCGGCAGCACGGCCCGGGTCATGGCGAACAGGCCGAAGACGTTGGCGTCGAACATCGCGCGGATCTCATCCTCCTCGCCTTCCTCGATCGATGCCTGATAACCGTAGCCGGCATTGTTGACCAGCACGTCGATGCGCCCGAACTTCTGCTCGGAGGCCGAAACCGCATCGGCAATCTGCTTCATGTCCGTCACGTCGAGATCGAGCGCCAGGACATAATCCTTGCCGTCGGCCAGATCGGCGACCCGATCCTTGCCACGGGCGGTAACGACGGTTGGCCAGCCGCGCTCGATTGTCAGCTTGGCGAGTTCGCGGCCAAAGCCGGTGGAGCAGCCGGTAATGAACCAGACGGGGGCTTGAGTATCGGTCATGGGGAAATCTCCGTGGGGTGCCGGATCAAACAATATGTGGCGGCAAAGAGATGGACGTCTCGAAGAGATAGAAACGCAAAAAAGGACGGCAAGGGCAATGCCCCGACCGTCCTTTGCAAAATATCGGCCTTGCGGATCGATCAGTCGCTGACGCGTTCGACCACCGCGCCGCAGCGGGTAAGCTTTTCTTCCAGCCGCTCGAAACCGCGGTCGAGGTGATAGACGCGGCTGACAATGGTCTCGCCTTCGGCGGCAAGGCCGGCGATGACCAGTGAGACGGAAGCGCGCAGGTCGGTTGCCATGACGGGAGCGCCCTTCAGCCGCGTTACGCCTTCGACCCGGGCCTTCTGCCCGGAGAGCGAGATCCTGGCGCCAAGGCGGGCAAGTTCCTGCACGTGCATGAAGCGGTTCTCGAAAATGGTTTCGGTAATGTTCGAGACGCCGGAAGACCGGGTCATCAACGCCATGAACTGCGCCTGCAGGTCGGTCGGGAAGCCCGGGAACGGCTCGGTGGTGATATCGACCGGCTGGATGCCGTTGCCGTTGCGTACGACGCGCAGCCCGCTTTCCGTCTCGGTGATATGGGCGCCGGCCAGCCGCAGCGTGTCGAGAGCGTTGTCGAGCAGCGAAGCTTCGGTGCCCTCCAGCACGACGTCGCCGCCGGCCATCGCAACCGCCATGGCATAGGTACCGGTCTCGATGCGATCCGGCAGGACCCGATGGCGGGCGCCCGAGAGCGAGGTGACGCCATCGATGGTGATCGTCTGGGTGCCAGCGCCGGAAATCTTGGCGCCCATGGCGGTCAGGCATTTTGCAAGATCGACGACCTCCGGCTCGCGTGCGGCGTTTTCGATCACCGTCGTGCCGCGGGCAAGCGTCGCCGCCATCATCATCACGTGCGTCGCGCCGACCGACACTTTCGGGAAGACGTAGCGGGCGCCGATCAGGCCGCCCTTCGGCGCCGTGGCGTTCACATAACCGCCGTCGACCTCCAGGGTGGCGCCGAGCGCCTGCAGGCCTTCGAGGAAGAGATCGACCGGGCGCGTGCCGATGGCGCAGCCGCCCGGCAGCGAAACGCGCGCCTGGCCTTCGCGCGCGAGTAGCGGCCCGATGACCCAGAAGCTCGCCCGCATCTTCGAGACCAGCTCGTAAGGAGCGGTCGTATCGACGATGGTGCGGCAGGTGAAGTTGATGGTGCGGGAATAACTCTCTTCCTGGCGTTCGCGGCGGCCATTGACGGCGACATCGACGCCGTGATTGCCGAGGATGCGCAGGAGCTGTTCCACGTCGGCCAGATGCGGCACGTTTTCGAGCGTCAGCGTGTCGCTCGTTAGAAGGGAGGCGATCATCAGCGGCAGAGCGGCGTTTTTCGCTCCCGAGATCGGAATGGTGCCCTTGAGTTCGTTGCCGCCCACAATTCTAATGCGATCCATAAGTTGTAACTCTTCCTTCTGAGCGCGAAAGGTGGCGTCCTTAGACGAAATCCGCCGCTGCTTCAATGATTGCTGAAATGGCCCGCCCGAATAGCCCGCCTGCTGACCCGTCCCGGCGCATAAGCTATGATGATTCGTCCGTTTTTGCGGCAGGCAGCCCTTCCGTCGAATCCTCCTCGCCCGCCCGGCGGGCCCGCGCCTGGGTCTTGCGGCGCATCAGGTTCTCGCGAAGTTTGGCCGCAGCCTTTGCCTTGCGCTGCGCCTCGCGCACTGCGGCCGCCTTGCGAGCCCTGTCGCCGCGGCCTTCGCCGATATCTGCGCCTTCTGGATCGTGCCGTTCTTCATCATTCGCCATGGCCCTCCATACCCAAAAAGCCGGATTCTTAAAAGCGGAAGCCACGTTTTCCCCACTCCTCGGCAAAGAACTTGGAATTTGCTGCTTGCGCTGCCGGTGAACCTATGGCAATAGGCCGCTGCCGACGACGCGGGTCTTTCGCGCCGGTTGACGCTGCTATAGCTCAGGGGTAGAGCACTCCCTTGGTAAGGGAGAGGCCGAGAGTTCAAATCTCTCTAGCAGCACCATTTCTCGCTTGAAATGCGGCTTACTCTTTCTCAAGTAACTTCGTCTTTTCAGCGACGCTTCCCTCAATCAACGAGCCTTGAGCTTGTCTCGATTTACAGGACGCGCCGCGCCCCCCGGTTTCTTGCCGTCTCTCATCCTTCCCTCCAACATTAAGCACGAACTTCAAGGGCGAGGGCCTAGTGAACGGAACTTGTTATGCTGCCGTTCATTTTAGCTCTGCTACTTTGATGCGTCACCGTTGCTGGAGAGAACAAATGAAAGCCAAACGATTTGGATTGCTGGCGGGCATATCAGCCTTGCTTGTCGGCATCAGCATTCAACCTGCGCCTGCTGCCGCCCAAGGCTTCGAATTAGAGTTCGGAGAACGTGGCATGCGGATCGAGCGCCCGGATGACTATGATCGACGGTACGATCGCCGGTATGATCGGCGATATGAGCGCCGCGACGAGCGTCGCTATGATCGCCGCGGCTGTAGTCCGCGCGCAGCTCTAGCCGCCGCCTCACGGTACTTGGACGATCCGTATATCACTGCAACGCAGCGCAATTACTATTATATCGCCGGATACGGCAAGCGCGGCGGAGCCCGTGGCCGCTCGGATTCGGTCATCATCTCCCGGGCTCCAGGCTGCTCCCGAGCTTAAGGGTTCTGGGTCGCACCATCACGCTTGGCTTTAGATGGCACCGGTCGATGCTGTTCGGCGCGCGGCCCACCGACCCTGGCTGTCGCATGGCCGCTCGTGGATGCTGCGGAGATCGTCCACCGAGTGCTTACAACGGAGGCAACGGCGGCATTGGGGAGAGGAGCGACGGACTATCGACGGGCCGAAAGCCCGCTGGTTGTGCCCACGGCTTCTCCCTTCTTGCACGCCGTGCCGCCCGATGACCCCGATGAGGCGCGCAACGATGTCGCCACTCATCCGACATGATCAGAGCAGTGGTCCCCACGTCGTATCCTTCAACTCTCCCTGCCCCACCGAAAGAAGTGTTAGCGCGCCAAAATGCTGTCAACAGCGGCGAAAGGCTCCATGCGAGCGTGCAACTGCCATGCAGAATCGTAATTGCGCGGTTGGCAAAGTGGTCTCCGAGCGTTTATTACGCCACCGATGTGAGAAGTTATCGTCGGGTGCGACGAGCGGGAGCCCAATTGAACGCCAAGAAGAACCATCTGGATTCAGGCACTGTCGCTAGCGTTCTGAAACGGGTGATCGCCGAAAACGGCAGGGACCATATTCGCGGTTATGCGTTTGCGATTTTCTGTCTGATTGCCACAGCCATGTCCACCGCCTTTACGGCGTGGATCATGGAGTCCGTTGTCAACGAGGCTTTCGCCAACAAACGGGCCGATATGGTCCTGGTCATCTGCTTTGCGATCTTTGCCGCCTTCGTGGTTCGCGGGCTGGCGACCTACGGGCAGGCGGTGACGCTATCCAAGATCGGCAACAATATCGTCGCCCGTTACCAGCAGCGTCTTTATTCGCATCTCATGAAGCTGTCCGTGGGGTTTTTCGCGGAATCGCGCTCAGCCCGCCTCGCCGGGCAAGTCAACCAGAATATCGGCGGCATAAGAGACGTTCTCAACCTGGTGGTCACCTCGACGGCGCGCGATCTGCTGACGCTTGTGTCGTTGATCGTCGTGATGGTTTTGAAGGACTGGGTTCTCTCGCTGATCGTGTTTGCCGTGGCACCACCGCTTATTCTTGCCATCCGCTACCTATCGCAGAGGCTGCGTAGCGTGACGCGCGAAGCCGTCGAGGTGAGCAGCAAAGTGCTGGGCGCCATGCAGGAAACGATCCAGGGCATTACGGTCGTCAAGGCATTTACAATGGAACAGCAGCTGGAACAGAAGGTCCGGCGCATTATCGAAACGTCCGAAAGACAGAGCAACCGGATCGCCCGCCTGTCCGAACGCACCGCGCCCCTTACCGAGACATTCGCAGGCGTGGCGATCTCCAGCGTGATCGGCTACGCCGCCTTCCGCTCCATCTATGACGATGTTGCCCCCGGCGCTTTCTTCGCCTTCATCACAGCGCTATTGATGGCCTACGACCCAGCCCGCCGGCTTGCCCGGATGCAGGTTCAGATCGAAAGAGCCGTCGTTAATGCCAGAATGATCTACCGTTTGCTCGACATGCAGCCGCTACAGCGGGAAAATCCAAACGCACCCGACCTTGTCGTCACCAATGCTCAGATCGAACTGAAGGGTGTCGTGTTCGCCTATGGAAGCGGAGCGCCAATTCTCAAGGGGGTAGACCTGATCGCAGAAGGCGGCAAGACGACCGCTCTGGTCGGCCCCTCGGGAGCGGGCAAGTCGACAATCATCTCGTTGATCCCTCGTTTTTATGATCCGGCCGAAGGCCAGATCCTGATCGACGGACAGGACATAGCCCATGTGACCAAGGCGTCGCTGCGTCACAGCCTCGCCTATGTCACACAGCAACCCTATCTGTTCGAAGGAACGATCCGCGACAATATCCGCTATGGACGGCCCGAGGCGACCGATGCCGAAGTCGAGGAGGCCGCCCGACTTGCCCATGCCCACGACTTCATACTCATGCAGCCGGCCGGTTACGAAACGCCGGTCGGCGAACACGGCATGACCCTCTCCGGCGGTCAGCGGCAACGTCTGTCGATCGCACGCGCACTCGTACGCAACGCACCGATCCTGCTTCTCGACGAAGCCACATCAGCGCTCGACAATGAATCCGAAGCCGCCGTGCAAAGGGCACTCGATTCCGCCATGAACGGGCGGACCGTTGTCGTCATCGCCCATCGCCTGTCCACAATCGTCAAAGCCGACAAGATCATCGTCATGCATGAAGGCCGGGCAGTGGAAGAAGGCACCCATGAGGAACTTGCAACCCGCAGGGATGGCCTCTACGCTCGCCTGAACAATCTTCAATCACCCGAAAAGGTTAAGACATCTGCCCCTTATCGAGACAAATTTACGAACTGAGGTGTCATCGCGAGGTCTTGCGGATGATGACCTGCTGGAACAGGTAGACAAGTTCAAACTTTCCCCTCTTCATTTCCAGAAAGCGGTGGACGGCATTCGCCGGATTGTCGTTCGCGTCGACATAGTAGCCCCAGATATAGTCGTCAAATACCATTATTCCCCCGGGCTTGAGTGCTGCAAAGCCGTTCACGGCATCAATCATCACGTCGTCCGCTAGGTGCGAGCCGTCGATATAAATGAAATCGAACGTAAGGTCCTTCGGCTTCTCCATGAAGTAGGCGTAGGACGTTCCCTTAAACTTAGTCACTCGTCCGTCATGACCCACAAGGTTCGCATTGAATCGGCCCTCGACGGCCGACATCGCCTCTTTGTCATGTTCATCAGAGCCCGCCCAGGTATCCACACAGGTCAACGTTGCGTTCGGCAACGTTTTAAGGAAGAAAAAGGCTGACATGCCTTCCCAACTGCCAATCTCGAGGGCCTTCAGGCCGGCTCTGCTGCGGAGATCGAAGCGTTCGAACAACCACATCCAGATTGGAAGATGGCCGACGAACCAATCATTGCTAAGTTGCAGGTCCTTTATTTCAGACGCAACGAAGGCCTTTGTGGCGGGTTTGTATTTCCTCTCGATGCTGCGCCGCTTTCTGCGGAACTTCATGTACTTGAGAACGATCTGGAGCCCTGATCCGGACCGAAGGAGGAACTTAATGTCGGAAATCTCTTCGGCGATTGATTGGCGCAGCCTTGAAAAACTCACTTTGCTTACCACACCGTTTCCTTGCTTCGAATAAGACACAAGAAACCGAACAAACGGCTCGCTTGCGCTACTAAATCATATCTTCCACCTGGAGACGTGTGAAGCCGACCAGATGGAGGATTCAGTGGAAACCGCACGCGCAGAAGGCAATGAGTCAAGCGCGGCGGCAGATCCTGGAGGTCGTCGTCTAGCGGCTCAAAAGGCTGGTTACACACAGGAGGCAGAAAGGGGCGAGTTCGGCCGCCAACCAAGAAATCGATGGGGCAGTTTGTTTTCATTCAGGGGCGCGCGCCATGGAGCACATGCGGTCGAGATTTCTCTCGAGCGCCTGGGGATCGACGATCATGTTGTCGTGATGAGATTCCACCTGCTTGGAAACCGTATCCGCCAGCATATAGTGGTACGGATGCGACAGTGCTGACGCGAGCGTAAAATAGCAATTATTGGTTTTCGTGTCCCACGGATGAATTTCTAATATCGAGGCTCCCGGCATCATGAACAACATGTTGACGAAACCTGCACCATGCGGGCCGGCGAGCATGGCGCATTCGCTTAGAAGCCGCACCTGTTCGGAAAAGGACAAGCTTTCGCCCTGGATTACTTCAAAACCATGTCTAGAGAGAACCGGTGCGATCTCGTCCTCATTTACCACCCTTCTGACCGGCGCCTTGCTGCGACTGATATAGATACGACGGTCAGGCTTTCGCCCGGATCCAAAAGCCTGGCGATATCTCTGCGCAACGCATCTGATCAAGCGCTCATTGTAGTTGCCTGTCGCGGCGGTGTGTGCGGGAAGTGTCAGCCTCTCAATTGTGAGGGTCGTGTCTTCCGGTATGAACGTCGTGGACCTGAGGTCGAAAGGCAAGAGCGATTGCTCGACGAAGGGAACGAATTGGAACGAGAAGGGCAGGATCAGGTGGAGGTCGTGATCCTGCTCCGTCGCCAAGTGAAGCCTCGGTATCGCGTCCGTCAACCAGTGAAAATAATTGCTGCTCCAGTTGTCTGTGATCCAGACGCCCTTGGAAATCCGTTTAGTGGGCAACCGGTGTCGCGTTGCGACCGCTTTCAGACGTCGCATTGCACTTATTTGACGGCTACCGGCGAAGCTGTCTTTCAACAAGCTATGCCCTTGATAAAGCCAGCCATTGGCGTGCGCGGTGATGTTCTCAAGCTGCCAAATCCGGCTCGCCGGGACATCGTACCGAAGATTTGGCTCGAACAGGCCGGCATCTTTTTCCTCAAAATTCCTCGGCAGAATGCGGGTAACCGCCGCAGGTTCGCCCACCGTCGAGACGGTTTTATTCTGAGGCCAAGCAATAAGGTCAAACATCAAACCCTCAGACGATCAGCGCCGGCGCAGGGCCAGCAGGGCTCCTAGCTGTCGAGCGGCGCCACAGCGTGGCGAAAAACCTGAACCCCAAAATCAGGGATCTAGGGGGCGTTGGCAAGTAGTTCATCAAAATAAGCAATCGTCTTTTCTAGTCCCGCCCGCAATTCGACCGTCGGCTGCCAGTCGAGAAACTGCTTCGCCTTGGAGATGTCTGGCTGACGCTGGATCGGATCGTCGGACGGCAATGGTTTGAATATCAAACGCGATTTTGAGCCTGCCAGCTCTAATACGAGGTCGGCGAGACCCCGTATCGTGAATTCGTTCGGGTTTCCGACGTTGAACGGGCCGACGACATCATCTCCCGTCGCCATCATTCTCAGCAGAGCCTCCACCAGATCGTCGCGATAGCAGAACGAGCGGGTTTGCTTGCCGTCGCCGAAAATGGTGATGTCGTTACCCTTGAGGGCCTGAACGATAAAGTTGGATACGACCCGGCCGTCATTTGGATGCATGCGCGGCCCGTAGGTATTGAAGATACGCACTACTTTTGTTCGCAGCTTGTGCTGGCGCCGATAGTCGAAGAACAGAGTTTCAGCACAGCGCTTGCCTTCATCATAACAGGAACGGATCCCTACAGGATTTACATTGCCCCAGTATTCTTCAACCTGGGGATGGATGCTAGGATCTCCATAGACTTCGGATGTCGACGCTTGCAAAATCTTTGCGCGCACTCGCTTTGCTAGCCCGAGCATGTTGATGGCGCCGTGAACGGACGTTTTGGTCGTCTGGACGGGATCGTGCTGGTAGTGAACAGGAGATGCAGGGCACGCTAAGTTGTAGATTTCATCAACCTCAACATAAAGTGGGAAACAGACGTCGTGGCGCATCAGTTCAAATCGTGGATGGCCGATCAGATGCTCCACATTTCCGCGAGTACCGGTAAAGAAGTTGTCGACGCAAAGGACCTCGTCTCCGCGATCAAGCAGGCGCTCGACGAGGTGTGACCCAAGAAATCCAGCGCCACCTGTTACCAATATTCTCGCGTTCATCTCTGCCTCCGCATGACCCTATCTCTACCTAGCCGAGAAGTAATTTGATGTCAAAATCCCCGATAGAAATATTCGCGTTGTGCTGACCTGCAGCAATCCGGGTAGACTTCATCAAGAGAGATGGCCACAGCGCTGCTAGGCCGATATATGACGATCTCGTCAGAGGTGCGTTACGCTTAGGAAGCTTGCAAGCCGGCTGCTCCACCTATGAGGCTGAGCCCGTATCGGCGTGTCGTTTGATCCTGAAGGCTCCATGCGAGCGTGCAACTGCCATGCAGAATCGTAATTGCGCGGTTGGCAAAGTGGTCTCCGAGCGTTTATTACGCCACCGATGTGAGAAGTTATCGTCGGGTGCGACGAGCGGGAGCCCAATTGAACGCCAAGAAGAACCATCTGGATTCAGGCACTGTCGCTAGCGTTCTGAAACGGGTGATCGCCGAAAACGGCAGGGACCATATTCGCGGTTATGCGTTTGCGATTTTCTGTCTGATTGCCACAGCCATGTCCACCGCCTTTACGGCGTGGATCATGGAGTCCGTTGTCAACGAGGCTTTCGCCAACAAACGGGCCGATATGGTCCTGGTCATCTGCTTTGCGATCTTTGCCGCCTTCGTGGTTCGCGGGCTGGCGACCTACGGGCAGGCGGTGACGCTATCCAAGATCGGCAACAATATCGTCGCCCGTTACCAGCAGCGTCTTTATTCGCATCTCATGAAGCTGTCCGTGGGGTTTTTCGCGGAATCGCGCTCAGCCCGCCTCGCCGGGCAAGTCAACCAGAATATCGGCGGCATAAGAGACGTTCTCAACCTGGTGGTCACCTCGACGGCGCGCGATCTGCTGACGCTTGTGTCGTTGATCGTCGTGATGGTTTTGAAGGACTGGGTTCTCTCGCTGATCGTGTTTGCCGTGGCACCACCGCTTATTCTTGCCATCCGCTACCTATCGCAGAGGCTGCGTAGCGTGACGCGCGAAGCCGTCGAGGTGAGCAGCAAAGTGCTGGGCGCCATGCAGGAAACGATCCAGGGCATTACGGTCGTCAAGGCATTTACAATGGAACAGCAGCTGGAACAGAAGGTCCGGCGCATTATCGAAACGTCCGAAAGACAGAGCAACCGGATCGCCCGCCTGTCCGAACGCACCGCGCCCCTTACCGAGACATTCGCAGGCGTGGCGATCTCCAGCGTGATCGGCTACGCCGCCTTCCGCTCCATCTATGACGATGTTGCCCCCGGCGCTTTCTTCGCCTTCATCACAGCGCTATTGATGGCCTACGACCCAGCCCGCCGGCTTGCCCGGATGCAGGTTCAGATCGAAAGAGCCGTCGTTAATGCCAGAATGATCTACAGTTTGCTCGACATGCAGCCGCTACAGCGGGAAAATCCAAACGCACCCGACCTTGTCGTCACCAATGCTCAGATCGAACTGAAGGGTGTCGTGTTCGCCTATGGAAGCGGAGCGCCAATTCTCAAGGGGGTAGACCTGATCGCAGAAGGCGGCAAGACGACCGCTCTGGTCGGCCCCTCGGGAGCGGGCAAGTCGACAATCATCTCGTTGATCCCTCGTTTTTATGATCCGGCCGAAGGCCAGATCCTGATCGACGGACAGGACATAGCCCATGTGACCAAGGCGTCGCTGCGTCACAGCCTCGCCTATGTCACACAGCAACCCTATCTGTTCGAAGGAACGATCCGCGACAATATCCGCTATGGACGGCCCGAGGCGACCGATGCCGAAGTCGAGGAGGCCGCCCGACTTGCCCATGCCCACGACTTCATACTCATGCAGCCGGCCGGTTACGAAACGCCGGTCGGCGAACACGGCATGACCCTCTCCGGCGGTCAGCGGCAACGTCTGTCGATCGCACGCGCACTCGTACGCAACGCACCGATCCTGCTTCTCGACGAAGCCACATCAGCGCTCGACAATGAATCCGAAGCCGCCGTGCAAAGGGCACTCGATTCCGCCATGAACGGGCGGACCGTTGTCGTCATCGCCCATCGCCTGTCCACAATCGTCAAAGCCGACAAGATCATCGTCATGCATGAAGGCCGGGCAGTGGAAGAAGGCACCCATGAGGAACTTGCAACCCGCAGGGATGGCCTCTACGCTCGCCTGAACAATCTTCAATCACCCGAAAAGGTTGAGCTGGAATGAGATGCAGGATGCTACGAAACGCGATGACCGATGGGTTCTGAGGCTCCCGCTGCTCAAGCGAGCTATCCAGATGCGAGCTTCTTGCGAACCCTCCTGATCCCTGCTGCAGAAGAATAAGTCCTTATGTCTGGCCCAACAGAGTTGTACGCAGCTGCATGAGCGAAAATCCATTGGGCCGATCTGGATGCCTCTTCGAACTTAGGCCCAGCCCTCCAACAGAGCAAGACTCCATGAGCGACGCAAGCGCGCGCCAAAAGCTTCTGATCGTGGAACGCAAGCTCGTCCACAATCGCGGACACCATCACACACAAATTGCCGCGTTGCGTCGGTACTTCCCGCATCATGAGACGGTTATCGTGGCTGGGGAAGCCTACGACGGGTTCCTGGGAGCAGCGGCGGGAAAGCTTACCAACAGGTCGATCAAGCTTGCAAAACTGCGGTCACGTTTGCTCTACGGAAATGCCTTCGAGCAAATGGCTGCCGTATTCGGCGTGCTTAAAGCCAAGCATTCGTTCAACCTGCTTCCTTCCGCCTTTGGTAAGCAACTGACTGACATATGCCGTAGCCTTGGTGTGGGAGCAAACGATCTCATCGTTATACCGACGGCAGACTTGGATACCCTCGAGTCAGCGGTTGAGCTAAGCGCTGTATTGACAGATGAAACACCCAGAATTTGCCTCCGCTTCCTGAATTCCGAATTGGGGGACCGAAACGAAAAGATTCGGTCGAGGCGGCTGAGCGCGATCCTTGCAAAACTCCCGGCGAACGTTTTCCTATTCAGCGAGACCGAGGAACTGGCGGCCTATTTTCAGGCGAGTTTCGGCATGCCCGTCGAAGGCGGGTTTTACCTCCCCTGCAGTATGCCACTCGCAGCACCCCCAGGCTATAAGACGGGTAATAACAGGAGCTTCCGCGTGGGAATATTCGGAGAACCTCGCCCCGAAAAGGGTAGTGCGCGGATCGCGGATATCGTCGCGGCCGTTGCTGAGCTGGCTGAAAGCGGATCCGTCGGGACAATAGATTTCGCCATCCAAGGCTCGACCGCGGACTTCAGTGAAGGCGGTGTCTATGGAGGCCTGCAAAATTTCAACGGTGGTGGACGAAATATCACCGTTTCTCCGCAAGGCAACCGTATATCGCCACAAGAATTCGAGCAGCTGTTTCATTCGTCAGATGCGATCCTATTGCCTTACGAGGCGGCGACCTATGGTCTCCAAGGATCCGGCGTCGTTCAAGACGCAGTCGCGGCCTATAGGCCCATCATCTATGCCCAGGGTATGTCGATGAAGGCGTTTCTTTCGTTCGGAAATGCCTTACCCGCGACGACCAATCAAGATTTCGCGGAAGCAATATTACGAATCGCAGCCGATCCCTCACGTTTTCAGCCGGGCACAGAGCGCGCGGCCGCCTATTTCCAGGATGTCCTTGCCCACAGTCCGCTCTTCCGCATCTCAAGAAGTTAGCTGGCACGGACGTTAAACCTGTTCCGATAATTTCATTTCCTGGCGTCTCAATCTTTCCGCCACATGTTCCTGCGGAGTATCATTCAAGAGACCAGGCAATATATAAAGCCCGCCTCCTTGCTGACCGATCGATTTGTTTAAGGAGACGTGCTCACAGATTTCCTGACCCGCTTGATCAAGGCCGGCATAGAAAGAATCCAAAAGAAACCGAGTTCGGTAGATACCAAAACCACCAAAGGCAGACTCTACACGGATTGGCTCATCGTCTGCAGCTATCCTTTTCTGGCGGCCCGTAACGAACTTCTCTATTGCAGCCTTGGTCTTTTTTCTTTTGTTGAACCATGCCTGCTGCACATTGCGCACTTCTTGCCAACAATCCGTCGGGCACCACGTGGGATGGCGCAGAGCCCAGATGTCGTAATACCAATCGCGTTGATTGGCAAAAAGGCCGCCCCAATCATCGGGCGCGGCGTTGATCGCGTCAGAAAGATAGGGCTCCTCAATCAACTTCTCATTTACCCCATCAAGGTCCAGCACCACGAGAATTTCATGATTGATCCCTGCTGACAGATCTTGGCGCAAAGCGGCGAGATAGAGGTTCCTTGCGACCGCCAGACGGGGCGTCCGTAGACTTACGTTGGCAGCAAGTCCGTCGACACTTTGTATATGTGCATCATGAACATCAGCTGCCCATTCCCTTAGAACCCTCTCCGTACCATCCTTGGAATCGTTGGTGACAAAGAGGAATTTCGTCGTCCTGAAGCTCTCTCGTAGACGGGTAAGACGCGGAAGTGTTGCCCTTAAACCTTCCTCGCAGTCCCGTGCCGTCCCGACGATCAGCGCTTTTTTCTCAATCATTTAGTTTTCCTAAAGCGAATGGCACACGCTGATCAATGTCTCGGCCCGTGAAAAGTCGGAAAAACCTTGTTGCCACCATAAGTCGATGATCGCTTCATCGTTGTTTTTGGCCCATTCAAACTCTTGGCGGCCGCAGCGACATCCTGTTCATACATTCCTCCAAAGAACTGGTCGAGGACCTGGATATGCGTTTTGCCTATAAATGCTACAGTGTGTTTTGCTCGCACTGCCGCGGGCCTATCTAGATACCGCCTGACGTGCAGGCAGACCGTGAATCGCAGGAATGATATGGACGCAAGAGATTCGACTATGGTTAAGAGCAAAATAACTGGCGGCAATACGAACCTTCTGTTTACTACAAAAGTATTGAACAAATACGATGTGCGTTATTACACCTGTCAAGAAACGGGGTTTATTCAAACCGAGGAACCGTATTGGCTGGAAGAAGCATATGCTTCGGCAATAACCAAACTTGACGTCGGTCTGGTCAGTCGGAATATCCAGTTTTCGGAAACACTCGCGCGGTTAATTCATGCGTCAGGATTTGACGAGAATGGACGTTATTTGGATTATGCGGGAGGTTATGGCTTATTTACTCGCATGATGCGAGACATTGGCTACAATTTCTATCATACCGATCCGTACACCCAGAACCTGTTCGCCGAATTTTTTGATCTGAAAGACCTTGGCGTAGGCTCAAGTTTCGAGCTGGTGACGGCAATGGAAGTTTTCGAACACCTGCCGGACCCGATAGCGGAGGTGTCGCAGATGCTACAATACAGCGATAGCATCGCCTTCTCCACGAAGCTGCAACCCAAGAGGAAGATCACGACAATCGACGACTGGTGGTATTTCATCCCTGAAACCGGCCAGCATGTCTCGCTCTTCAACGAGGCATCGCTTCGTTTTATTGGGAAGAAGCTCAATCTTAACTTCTATAGTGACGGTAGCTCGCTTCACCTCTTTACAAAACGAGTTCTCGCTACCAATCCTTTTGGAAGACGGGAGCCGTTCATCGTGCGCAAGGCCCGTCGATTGATTGAGAAATTCGACCGGACCCGCGTCGGTCGTCGTGAAAGCCTGATGCAGAGGGATTGGGAACTCATACGCAAAATCATATCCGGCTAAGACAAACGAGTGCTGTTAGCTGCCAAGGGGCACCCAATCTGCCGAAAGACCCACCCATCGTTGAAACATTGACGCCAGCGATGACGGACATCTGCAAATGCGCAGCGGCGAGCTCAAGCGCACGCCGTAGCGTTATGTATCGCTCTTTTCGTCCGGCCGTGCAGACGAAAAGAGCGGCGCATCGAAGCCCGAGGGGGACGCATGGACAGGTGTTTGCAGGCCTTGCCCGATCGCTTGCCCAAAGGTGAAATCTGGGTTACGAGCAGCCAAAACATGCCATAAGCGTGGCGAGCCGAGCGCGCGAAGGCACTATGGGCGCGATTTCAATTCAATCAGTCCGTGAGCGGTGGACAAATGAACGACGCTAAATCGATTGCCCCTGTAGTCTTCATCATTTTCAACAGACCCGATCTTACCGAATCGGTGTTCCGTGAAATCGCGAAAGCTCGACCTGGTAAGCTCTTCATCGTAGCTGACGGGCCACGTGCAGACCGTGCGAACGAGGCCGAGAAATGCGCCGAAACAAGGAAGGTGGTCGAGACCATCACTTGGGATTGCGAGGTGTTCCGCAACTATTCCGACGCGAATCTGGGATGCCGCAAGCGGATTTCTTCTGGATTGGACTGGGTATTCTCGCAGACCGACCGCGCTATCATTATCGAAGACGACTGCCTTCCGGATCCCAGTTTCTTCCCATATTGCACTGAACTGTTGGGAAAGTACGAGAATGACGACCGCGTGGGTTCCATCAATGGCTCAAATTTCACCCATGGCCGTGTAGAAGTCGAGGATAGCTATTACTTCAGCCGCTATCCGCTGATCTGGGGCTGGGCTACCTGGCGCCGGGTCTGGAAAAACTATGACGTATCGATAAAACACTGGGGAATCTTGCGGGAGAACAATTGGCTCAACACCGTTGCCAATCCCAGTGAGTTCGAACATTGGATCAAGGCCTTCAATCGGGTATACGACGGCGGACTCGACGCTTGGGGTTATCAATTTACCTTCTCACAGTGGCTTCAGCGACAAATCAGTATACAGCCGAAGGGTAACCTGATCAGCAATCTTGGTTTCCGTGCGGATGCAACGCACACGTCGGGCTCTAACAACGTTGCCGACCTTCCCCGGCAGGCTTTGGAATTTCCGCTTCGCCATCCGCAGGTGCCCGCCTTAAACTTCCTTGCCGACGATATCTACATGCGCGAACATTGCTATCGGAAGAAGAAGGAAAAGGGGCTGAAGCGCATCTGGGGGAAGGTATTTCCTAAGTGAAATCAACTTATGCCGCGGCAGTCCGATCGCCGTCGCGGCGTCGGGGCAAACGCATGGCGCGTTGCAAGACAGCCCTGCCCGCCTGTATCTTTTAGCAATGTTATCGTAGAGGCCCAATTTAGGGTGTTATCTGCGGCCATGCACCATGCCCCCCTGCGAGGAGATCTGGGAACGAATATCGCTCGTTTCTGGAATTAGGAGTGAATTTGATGCCCAAACTACGTCTGCCTTTTAAGAAAAAGAAGCCCGTCAGCGCGTATTTTGGGCTCAACGAGTTGGATCGGAAGATCGAAAAATATGTCGACTACGACAACGGGTTCTATGTGGAACTCGGCGCCAACGACGGCATTCGCCAGTCCAACACCTACTATTTCGAGAAAAACCGCGGATGGAGCGGCATCCTCATAGAACCTTCGCCGAACAATTTTCTGGAATGCAGAAAGAACCGCAGCGAGAAGAACGCGATTTTCTGCAATGCCTGCGTACGCTTCGGTTATCCCCATAAATATGTGGACATGACTTACGGGAACCTGATGAGTGTCTCCACCAATGTCGAGGTCGATTTGGAGAGCGTACCTGCCCATCTGGAACTTTCGCGCAAATTCCTGAGGAATCGGGAAGCGACATTCGAGTTTGGTGCAGTGGCAAAACCGCTCAGCACGATCCTGGACGAGGGCAAGGCGCCGGCGCTCATGGACGTGCTGTCGCTGGACGTCGAAGGTGCCGAACTGGAGGTCCTGATGGGGGTGGATTTCGACCGCCATAATTTCAGGTTCATGGTGATAGAGTGCCGGAACATCGACCGGATGTGCAGCTTCCTGGAAGCCAAAGGCTACACCCTTCTGGATCAGCTTACAGGGCACGACTACCTGTTCAAGTTCAATATGGCCGGGACAGCCTGATGATCCGCCTCCGAAGCACCGACGCAAGCTATTGGCGTGCGGTGCTTGTCTCCTGTCTCGGATAATCCACCCCCAATGCAACGGATTGACCCCCTTGCGCGTTGCGCGCCATTGGCTCGCATGGTGCGGGTCACCAACATGGCATGCTGATGCGGCTCGGCGCAATTCTTGATCGCTGGAACGACCAATCTCTCGCCCGGCAGTTTCTGCTCGCGGGTGGCCTCGTCGCCTTCGCGGCGATGCTTCTGGTCGGTGCCTTCGTGACCAGCCTCATCGAGGCGGCGGTCACCCGCAATTCGGCCGCTTCCACCGCCCTTTATGTCGACAGCATCATCGCCCCGCTGCTTCCGGACATGAAGACCAACCAGACGCTCGACGACGTCACCACCCGTGCCCTCGACGAGACCTTCGGCCAGGGCGCCCTCGGCGGCAAGGTCATATCCTTCAAGCTCTGGCGCAAGGACGGCACGATCCTCTATGCGACGGACAAAAGCATGGTGGGGCAGAAATTCGGTCCGAGCGAGGGCCTGCAAACCGCATTTTCCGGACAGATGGTGGCACGCTTCGGACTTGCCGAAGACCCTGAAAGCAAGATCGAGCGGGCGACCGGGATGCCGCTTCTCGAAATCTACAATCCCATCCTGCAGCCCTGGTCGGGAGAGGTGGTCGCAGTCTCGGAGTTCTACGAGGTTGCGGGCGATTTCGAGCGCAGCCTTTACCAGGCGCAACTTCGAAGCTGGGCGGCGGTGGCCGGCGTCACGCTCGCCTTTTTCCTGATCCTTTCGGCGATCGTGTTTCGCGGCAGCCGCACGATCGACCATCAGCGACAGGCGCTGACGCAGCGGGTGGCGGAACTCTCCGACCTGCTTTCGCAGAACAAGGCTCTCCACGCCCGGGCCCAGCGGGCTTCGCGGCGCGCCACGGCCCTCAACGAGAGTTACCTGCGCCGGCTCGGCGCCGATCTGCATGACGGACCGGCCCAGCTTGTCGCCTATGCGGCACTGCGGGTGGACAGCCGGCTCCTGACCGATCCTGCCACGCCGCCGACCGCCCGCGAAGCGGAAGTCACCACGATCAAGGCTCGCCTCGACGAAGCGATGGACGAGATCCGCAGCATTTGCAGCGGTCTGGTTCTGCCGCAGATCGAGACTGCCGAGCTGCCGGACGTTCTGCAGCGCGCCGTCAACGCGCACCGGCAGCGCACGGGCGCCGCCGTGACGCTCTCGGTGTCGAGCGGATCGCGGCCACTTTCGCCCTCGGCCAAGATCTGCATCTATCGCTTCGTGCAGGAAGCGCTTAACAACGGTTTCCGGCATGGCGGCGGCGTGGATCAGAGCGTCCGCCAGAGTTTCGACGACGGCAATGTCGTTGTCGAAGTTGCCGACCGGGGGCCGGGTTTCGACCCCCAGCACATACGCCCGGAGGGTCTCGGGCTCGCGGGGCTCAGGGAGCGGATCGAAAGCCTCGGCGGCACATTTTCAATCATCACATCGAAGGACGGAACCACGGTCAGAATGTCGCTGAACGTGCAGGAAATGGAGCAGGCCTGATGGCAGGAATAAAGATTGCGGTCGTCGACGATCATCCGTTGTTCCGCGAAGGGGTGACGCGCAGCTTCGGCGAGATCGAGGATTTCGAGATGGTCGGTGAAGGCGGTTCGCGTGACGACGCGCTGCGCATCGTGCGGGAATTGTGCCCGGACGTGATGCTGATGGACATTTCCATGCCCGGAAACGGTCTTCACGCCATTGCCGAAGCGCTGGAGTGTTGCCCGGACCTCAAGATCGTCATGCTGACGGTCTCGGAGGCAAGCGAAGACATTGCGGCCGCGCTGAAACTCGGGGCAAAGGGCTATGTGCTCAAGGGGGTCGGCTCCAGAGGCCTGGCAGATGTGGTCAGAACCGTGGCATCCGGAGACAGCTATGTTTCGCCCGGCCTTTCGGCGCGACTGATTGCCGGCCTGTCAGGCTCCAGCGAAGCGCCGGAAAAGCCTAGCCTTTTGTCGGAACTGACCGACCGCGAACAGGAGGTTCTGAGCCTCGTCGCCTCCGGCCTCAGCAATAAGCGGGTGGCGCGGGAACTCAACCTTCACGAAAAGACCGTCAAGCACCACATGACCCGCATCCTCTCGAAGCTGAAGGTGACCAATCGAACGGAGGCGGCGCTCGCCCTTCGCGATGCGACCGACCAACGATCAGCGGCCGAACGACCGCAATCGTGAGGCATCCGATGGGGTCGCGGTCCGGTTGACGATCGTTCGGGAGCGCGAATCCCGCATCTCGTAACGCCCTTGAGAAATCCGCTCCGTCGCGCCGTTGTGATGGCGAACGGTGATCGAGGGTCCCCGAACATCGATCTCGACACTGGCTTTCGCGGGAGCAGCCGGGGTTGCAGGTCGCGCGGGTGTCGCCGGGGCACTGCCTGGATTTGCGGCCCCGCCTGCCGGGGTCGATCCGGCACTTGTACCGGTTCCCGGACCACCGGTCCCGCCGTTGCCATTTCCGTTGCCGCCGCTATTGCCGTTGCCATTTCCACTATTGCCGGAATTGCCGCCGGCATTGTCGCTGCCGTTTCCGTTGCCACTCCCGCCGGAACCGCCGTTGCCGTTTTCACCGCCGTTTCCACCGTTGCTTCCGCCGCCATTGCCGTTGCCTTGGGCCGCGACGCTCGACAGCGTGACGCGCAGCAAGCCGTCCGCACCGGCCACAACCTTCAAAGGCAGCACGGTTGCAACAATCGCGGTGAGCGCTCCGCTCAAGAACAGCATTTTGCGTGTCGGCATCTCTTGGCTCCTGGTGTGGCCATCTCCTGGGTGTGGCATCTTTGAACCGTTACACAAGTCTAAACCGGAGGGCTGGCTTATGGTTCCGTAGCCGGAATTGCCGGTCAAAGAGCCCGCCGACCGCGACAGGATGGTCGGCGGGCAAGGTTCTGCGCTGAAAAGGACCGATGATCGCGCAGGAACCGGGTCTGATCCATCAGACGGCAGGCGCTTCCAAGATGGCCATGCAGACAAAAGCCGCGACGGGGATCGATAGCCATCTGGCCGGGAACATGCCGTTCTTCGGGACGGCCCCCTGCCCCCCAAGATCAACGGCACCCTATCAGCGCGCTTCGTCGATTTCATCCCCCTTTGGACCTTTACCTCGCCCCGTCAGACCAAAGGCCCAAGAAATGGTCGGCCTGAAGTCCCGCCCTGCCCGACTGAAGCCCGAATCCCGGAACGAGCGATGGCAGCGGACGTTCGAGCTGTGAGCCAACCCTCGGGTTCGCAACTGAAAAATAGAGGAAACATCATGAAACCGTCAATGAAACAGAGGCTCGCAATTGCGCTTCTGGCCGGCTCGACGCTGTCAGTGGTGCCGGCGATCGCTCAAAGTCAGGCTCCGGCTGTCAGTCAGGACGGCAGCAGTTCGCCAGTGCCTATCCTGCCACGCAAAGGCATCCCGGGCGCGGACGGTTCATCGGGCGCCAAACAGGCTCGACCGCAGCAGGATATGGGCGCCACGACACAACAGCTGCAGGATTCAGCCGACGGTAATAACAAGATGAACGCCCAGGCCGAGGGCGGCGACCAGCAGCGCCTGAAGCCGAAGGGCGATAGGGCGGCTCAGGAGAAATCCGACGATCCGCCGAAGACGCAGGCAAGCGACGCCCAGTCGCCCGCCACGGACAATAGGGCGCAGCAGAAACCTGCCGACCAGAGCGGCAGTTCCACGACCGCCAACGCGGGCTCTGGAACGGATGCCGGCAAGCCGGCAACGGACGACACTGCCCGCGAGAACAACGGCGCCCAACAGCCCGGTTCGGATCAGGCTGCCACCGACAAACCTTCGAACGAGACGACCGGCAGCATCAATATCTCGGCCGAGCAGAAGACGGAGGTGCGCAATGTCCTCGTCCAGAACAAGGTCGAGCCGGTCGATGTGAATATCAATGTCGATGTCGGCGTCGCCGTTCCGACCACCGTGGAACTGCATCCGCTGCCGCCGCGCATCGTCGAGATCGCACCGGCCTATCGCGGTTACGAATATTTCGTGCTGGCGGACGGCCGGATCATCATCGTCGACCCCTCGAGCCATGAGGTCGTCTACATCCTGGTCGGCTAAGCGCTGACCGCGGGAGAACACCATGCGTGACCGGGAACCGACAGTGATCCATAGGGGCGGCAGCGGTTGGGCCGTCGCCGTCATCCTCCTGATCGTGGTCATCGCAGGCGGGCTGTTCCTGTTCGAAAGCGGGTACATCGGAAACCGTGACATCGGCATCGCGGTGACTCTGCCGAAGATCGAGCCGCCTGCGCCGGTCACCCGATAGCAGCCTCGATCGCATCCCAAGGCGCGGCGCGAACCGTTCGCCCGCGTCACAACACCCAGAAGGAGAACCATCGTGAAGACCAAGATCCTTATTCTATCCACCGCAATGCTCGGTGTCCTCGCCCCGGTTGCTTCGGCCCAGCAAGGCACGGTCAATGGTGCGGCCGGCGGCGCTGTCACCGGTGCGATCATCGGAGGCCCGGTCGGTGCTGCCGTCGGCGGCGTCGCCGGCGCAGTTGCCGGAACCGCCATCGACCCGCCGCCCGAACGCGTCGTGACCTATGTGGAACAGGCTCCTGCCCCGGCGTCACCCGTCGTCATCAAGGAGAAGATCGTCGTCGGCAAGCCGATCCCCGAGGCCGTCGTGCTGACCCCGGTTCCGGACAGCCCAAAATACGCCTATGCGGTGGTGAACGAACAGCGGGTCATCGTCGATCCGCAGACCCGTACGGTTGTGCAGGTCGTCCGGTAAATACCACCCATTGCCGAAAGGAGATCGGGGAGAGATGGGATCCGTCTCTCCCCCGATCTGTATTCCAGGATCAAAGAGTGGTCCGACAGACCCTACCCTCACTGGGTCGTGTCGTCGTCGCCCGTGCCGTCGACGTCGGAAAGGCGTACGAACTCGGCACCGCGCCGTTTCAGGGCAACGAGCGCGCGGGCCACGCCCTCGCCGGCCGCATGCGTCGGCTGGTTGATATGTGCAAGGACGACATCGCCGTCCTTGGCGGCAGCGATGCGTTTTTCGGTGACGTCGGCACCAAGCAGAGAGCCGCCGTCGCCGTTCAGCGAATACCCGGCGACCCGATAGCCCATATCGCGGATCTGGCGTATGGCCGAAGGGTCGTATTTTGCGGTCGAGCCGCGGAACCAGCGTGGTGCGGAAAAACCCGCCGCCCGCATGGCATCAGCGCCACCTGTCACTTCCTGGCGAACCGCCTCGGGCGATCCGGCAGCGGCTATGCCGTAGATCAGGACCGGCACATCGACCGCCGGCACATGGTTCTGGCCGTGGTTTTCCAGTTGGAAGAGGTCGAGGTTCTGCAGAAAGATTGCAACCGACTGCGGGTTGTTTCTCAGCCAGCGAGCCGTAACGAAAATGGTCGCGGGAATTCTCTCTCTGACCAAGGTGGACAGGATGCGCTCGTCCGCCTTGCCCATGCAGGCATCGAAGGTCAGCGCCACCCGGGGATGGCTGGCATTGCCGGAACGGCTGACATGCAGATGCGGCTCGACCAATGTGGGAGGGGGCACGATATCTTGCAACAAAGAGAGGTTTGGGGACTGCTTTTGGGGCAGGTTCTGAGCGCCGGCCACCAAAGGCAGCAGGAGGAAGGTACAAAGCAGAATGCGTCGCATGATGGGATACCGGTATCGAGAAGGCTCTCCCTTATCGGCAAATCCTTAAAGACGCCATGCGACGGAATCGACGGCCACAAAAAAGGCCGGACGATGCCCGGCCTTCTTCGTGAAAGACGTTCAGATCAGCAGTCGGATGCCTGACCGTTTGTGTTCGTGCCGGCCTGCCCCGAGGGAACCGATGCGGTGCCAGTCGTGTCAGGCGTGGTGGCAGAGCCCCGCGTCTGAAGGTTCGGAGCGCAGTTGGTGCGCGTATCCTTCGTGCCCGCTGCGTTCCCCATGGCGCCGCCGGTCGTGCTGTTGGTGGCGTTGGGATCGATCTTCTTCTGGCCGTCGCTGCTATCGCTGGCCGAGGTTCCGGTGGAACTTGCGCTCCCCGAGCCGCTCGTCTGGGCAAGCGCGCCGCCGGCCGCGAGGCCAAGGGAAAGAATCGAAACGGTCACAAGCTTGAAAGTCATGGGATTTCCTCCGTTAAACCACCGGTAGAACCGGCGGATTGGGTTTGCCCGCTCCAGTCAAACCCAGGAAGGCCAAGAATGTTCCATGAATGTCCGAACCGACTAGAAGCGTGCCGACGCCAGCCTGCTCTGCAGCGATTTGAGGTCTTCGGCCTTGCGGGAAGCCAGGCCCTTCTCCCATGAGATCGCGGTCTCGACGATAAGATCGAGATCGTCGTGGCGCGGTTTCCAGTCAAGCAACCGGCGGGCGAGCGTCGAATTGGCAACCACGCTTGCCGCGTCGCCCGGCCGGCGGGGTCCATAGCGGATTTCGAACTTGCGGCCGCCCACCCGCATCACCGCGTCTAGAACCTCCAGGACCGAATAGCCGCGGCCATAACCGCAATTGGCGATCACAGGCTCGCCGCCGCGACGCAGGTAGCTCAACGCCTTCAGATGCGCGTCCACGAGGTCGGTGACATGGATATAGTCGCGGATGCCGGTACCATCGGGTGTCGAATAATCGGTCCCGTAGACATCCACCCCACGGCGCTTGCCCAGTTCCGCCTCGCAGGCGATCTTGATCAGGTGGGTCGCGCCTTCGGTCGACAGTCCGGTGCGGCCGAGCGGATCGGCCCCGGCAACGTTGAAATAACGCAGCGCCACGAAACGGAAATCATGCGCCGCGGCGGCGTCGCGCAGCATCATCTCCGACATCAGCTTCGACTGGCCATAGGGGTTCTTGGGGTGCAGGTCGGCGTTTTCGAAGACGGGGGTGTCGTCTTTCTGGTCTCCATAAACGGCAGCCGTCGAAGAGAAGACAAAATGACGAATACCGGCGGCGATCGCGGCGGCGGCCAGCAGCCGGGTATTGCCGGTGTTGTTCTCGTAATAATCCAGCGGGTTGGCGACCGATTGCGGCACCACGATCGATCCCGCGAAATGCAGGATCGCGTTGATGTCGTTTTCCGCAAAGATCTGCGAGAGGACGGCACGGTCGCCGACGTCGCCGAGATAGAAGCGCGCCTCGGCCGGCACGGCCCAGCGAAAACCGGTCGAGAGCCGGTCGAGAACGACAACTTGCTCGCCCGCGTCGAGCAAAGCCCAGGCCATGTGGCTGCCGATGTAACCCGCGCCGCCTGTTACCAGAACTGCCATGTCTATACTTCCCTGCTTTCTTATCGTTGGCAGGACAAAAACACGGGCCGTCTTCAACAATGCTTACCCGACGCTGATTGCGCCGGGTTTATCTCGGGTCAGGGCAAAGAAACTCTTTAGCAAATCGCTCGAATTTTAGCGTTTGCGTGCCGGATCGGATCAGAGACGTTTGATATAATCCGAGAGGCGGCCGGCAGCCTCTTCGATCTGCTTTGGATCGCGCAGGAAACAGGCGCGCAGGAAAAGCTCGCCCCCCTTGCCGAAAGCCGAACCGGGGGCCAGCGCCACGCCGATCTTGTCGACGATATCGAGCGCCGCACTGCGGCTGTCGGTGATGCCGTCCACCTTGACGAAAGCGTAAAGCGCGCCGTCGGGCTTCAGGGTCTCGACCCGGTTGGTGGCAATCAGCGCGTCGCAGAGGATGTCGCGGGCCGTGGTCGCCCGCGCGATATTGGCGTTCACGAAGTCGTCGCCCTGGTCGAGCGCCACCACGGCGCCGCGCTGCAGGAACTGTGCCACGCCGGAATTGGAATACTGCACCAGGTTTTCGATCACCTGTCCCATTTCCGGCGGAGCGACGATCCAGCCGACCCGCCAGCCGGTCATCGACCAGTTCTTGGAGAAGGAATTGGCGAAGATGATCCGGTCGCCTTCCTCCATGATGTCGAGGAAGGACGGAGCCCTTGCAGCGCCGCCGTAATAATACCGGGCATAGATCTCGTCGGCGACGATCCAGATGCCATGCTTGCGGGCGAGCGCCAGGATGTTCTTCAGGTCGTCAAGCGTCGCTGTCCAGCCGGTCGGGTTGGCCGGGGTGTTGATGAACAGGCCCCTGGTCTTCGGGGTGATCTTCGCCTCCAGCTTGGAAAGATCGAGCGACCAGCGGCCACCCACGAAATCGAGCGGCAGGCCGATGGAATGGGCGCCGGAGATCTCGATCGCCGAGATGATGTTCGGCCAGGTCGGCGACAGGTAGATCATCTCGTCGCCGGGAGACGTCACCGCCTGCACCGCCAGCATGATCGCGTGCATGCCCGAACCGGTGACGTAAAAATGCTCGACCGACAGCGAGACGGAGAAATGCCGCGCGTAATAGTTCGACAGCGCCTGGCGCAGCTCGGGAATGCCGCGCTGCCAGGTGTAGAAGGTCTCGCCGCCCAAAAGCGCCTCGGTTGCGGCGCGGTTGATGAAATCGGGGCTCGGCAGGTCGCCCTCACCGGCCCAGAGCGGGATCAATCCCTCCCGCCCGCGGGCGTAGTTGAGGACCTCGACAATGCCGCTTTCGGGCGCTGCGACGGCACGGGGGCTGAGACTGGAGATGATCGACATGGAATTCCCTCAAGGCGGTTTCCCACATCATTAGCGCAGGAAAGCCGCGGAATCCCATGATAATCCGTGACGCGGAGATCGATTCTGCTGATGAATCCTTGACGCGTGATCAAAAGATCACTTCGATTTCAGGAGGTCGCGGATTTCGGTCAAAAGCTGGATGTCGGCCGGCGGCGGAGCCGGCTTTTCATCGGCCGGCTTCTTTTCGTCGGCAAGACGCATCCGGTTCACCGCCTTCACCATCAGGAAGATGATCCAGGCGAGGAGCAGGAAGTTGATCATCACCGTTATGAAGCTGCCATAGGCAAAGACCGCGCCCTGCTTGCGTGCCTCTTCAAGGGCGGGGGCGTTGACGGCGTTCGAAAGCGGCAGGAAGTAGTTCGAAAAATCGAAGCCGCCGCCGGTGATCGCGCCAACGACCGGCATGACGAGGTCGTTCACCAGTGAATTGACGATGCCCGTGAAGGCGCCGCCGATGATAATGCCGACAGCGAGGTCGACGACATTGCCCTTGGCAATAAAGGAACGGAATTCGCTGACCATTGACATCGCCAATATCCCCCATGGCATTCAGGTTTCGGTAGGCCGCAACATAGCGCTTTCTGGGGACGTGAAAAGATGGCGTCAGGCGAAGGCCTAACGATCGTCTATTGGACTTTTTGCCGAGAGGCCTCCTGATTTCCAAGCGCATGCTTTTCCCCTAATGTTTTACGCTCTAGGGCTTTTTGCGGAGGAGCAATGCTTCCTGGCTGGGTCATTTTCGTTTCGGCTTTCGCCTACGTCCTGCTGCTGTTTGCGGTGGCGAGTTACGGCGACCGGCGGAGCCGTGTCTTCGGCGTGCCGAAGAACGGCCGGCCGATCGTCTATGCGCTGAGCCTTGCGATCTACTGCACCTCCTGGACCTATTTCGGCGGCGTCGGGCTTGCCTCGCAAAGGGGCCTGGAATTCACCGGCATCTATATCGGCCCGATCCTCGCCTTCACGCTCGGCATGCCGATCATCCGGCGCATCGTCGAGCTCGCCAAGGCCGAGAAGCTGACGTCGGTCGCCGATTTCATCGCCGCCCGCTACGGCAAGAACTCCACCGTCGCGATGATCGTCGCGATCATCGCGCTCGTCGGCGCCGTCCCCTATATCGCGCTGCAGCTGAAGGCGGTGTCGAGTTCGGTGGCGGCCATGGTCAACCCTTCGGATTACGGCATCGGCAGCGGCAATCTCTACTTCATCGACCTGGCCCTGATCGTCACGCTGATGATGGCCTGTTTCGCGGTCATCTTCGGCACCCGCCACACGGATGCGACGGAACACCAGGACGGGCTGATCCTTGCGGTGGCGATGGAATCGGTGGTCAAGCTGCTCGCCTTTGCGACGGTCGGTTTTTCGGTCTTCTTCATTCTCTTCGACGGGCCGGCCGACCTGCTGGCCAAGGCATCGGAAAACATGCTCGTCGGTTCGGCGCTCGCCTATGAGACGCCGATCAGCCGCTGGCTGATCCTGATCGCACTGTCGGCGTTCGCAATCATCATGCTGCCGCGGCAGTTCCACGTGACCGTGGTCGAGAACCGCACCAGCAAGGAACGCAAGGTGGCCGGCGCGCTTCTGCCGCTCTACCTCATCGCCATCAATATCTTCGTGCTGCCGGTCGCGATGGCCGGGCTGATCACTTTCGGCGGCACCGGCGACGCCGACCTCTACGTGCTGACACTGCCGCTTGCAGGCGAACTCAAGGTCGTTTCGTTGATCGCCTTCATCGGCGGCTTTTCCGCCGCCACTGCCATGGTGATCGTCGAATCCGTGGCGCTTTCGATCATGGTATCGAACGACATCATCATCCCGATCTTCCTCAGGCAACGGCTGATGGCCGCCCGCTCCGGCCAGCGCACCGACTTTACCCGTACGTTGCTGCACATCCGCCGCGTCGCGATCTTCGGCGTGCTCATCCTCGGTTATGCCTATTACCGCATGGCCGACAGTCAGTCCGGGCTTGCCTCGATCGGGCTGCTGGCGTTCGCGGCGATCGCCCAGGTGGCTCCCGCCCTCCTCGGCGGCCTCGTGTGGCGCCGTGCCAATGCCCGCGGCGCGATCCTCGGCATGTCCTTCGGCTTCCTCGCCTGGGCCTATCTGCTGTTCGTGCCGAGCCTCGGCGGCCCGGACAATTCCCATGTGGCGACGGCTGTCCTCAATTTTCTGTTCCCCGGCACCGGCATATTCTCCGGGCCACAGACGGACTCGCTGGTCAATGCGACAATCTTCAGCCTGACGCTCAACATGCTCGCCTTCGTGCTCGGGTCGCTGTCGCGCAATCCGCGGCCGGTCGAGCGCATCCAGGCCGGCATCTTCGTCAAAAGGCATCTGCGCTCGCAATTTGCAACGCGCGGCTGGAAGACCCGGGTCGGCGTCGGCGACCTGAAGACGGCGATCGCCCGGTATCTCGGAGAGGAACGCATGCGGCGCTCCTTTTCCAACTACGAGAAGACGGCCGGCCGCAAATTCGCCGACGACCAGCCCGCCGACATGGCGATGATCCATTTTTCCGAACAGCTGCTCGGCAGCGCGATCGGCTCGTCCTCTGCCCGGCTTGTTCTGTCGCTGATCCTGCAGAAGGCCGAGGACACCAATTCCGACACCGCCTGGCTGCTCGACCAGGCAAGCGAGGCGCTGCAATATAACCAGGACATGCTGCAGACGGCGCTGTCACAGATGGACCAGGGTATTGCCGTCTTCGACAGTTCCGAACGGCTGACCATCTGGAACCGCCGCTTCCGCAATCTCCTGGATCTGCCCGAACAGGTCGGCCAGGTCGGTTTTCCGCTGGCCGACATGGTCGCCATCCTTTCGGAACGCGGCGATATCGCGGCAGTCGACCAGACGGAGGTGATCCGCCAGTTCCAGACGCTCGACGCCCCCTTCTCGCTGGTGCTCAACGGTGGTTCGCGGATCATCGAGGTTCGCTCCAATGCCATGCCCGACAAGGGCATCGTCGCGACCTTTACCGACGTTTCCGAGCGGGTCGCGGCCGACCAGGCGCTGAAACAGGCAAACGAGACGCTCGAACAGCGGGTCGGCCAACGTACCGCCGAGCTCACCCGCGTCAACAAGGAGCTTGCCGAGGCCCAGGCATCCGCCGACGAGGCCAATATCGGCAAGACCCGGTTCTTCGCGGCCGCCGGCCACGACATCCTGCAGCCGCTCAATGCCGCCCGGCTTTATTCCTCGGCACTGGTGGAGCGGCTCGGCGCCTCCGACAACAACGGCTCGCTGGTTCGCAATATCGATTCGGCGCTCGAATCGGTCGAGGCGATCCTCGGCGCGGTTCTCGACATCTCCAGGCTCGATACGGGAGCCATGAAGCCGCGTTTCACCTCGGTGCCGCTCGACGATCTTCTGAAACGCATCGAGACCGACTACGCACCGATGGCCCGCGAGAAGGACCTGAAATTCGTCGTCATGCCGACATCGCTGAAGGTCCGCTCCGACGCCAACCTGCTGCGCCGGCTGGTGCAGAACCTCGTCTCCAACGCGATCAAATACACGATCGACGGCAAGGTGCTGATCGGCACCCGCCGGCGGGGCGACCAGGTGGTCATCGAAGTGCTCGATTCCGGTATCGGCATTCCGTCCTCCAAGTTCCGCACCGTGTTCAAGGAATTCGCCCGGCTGGACGAGGGTGCCAAGACCGCGGCCGGTCTCGGTCTCGGCCTGTCGATCGTCGACCGCATTTCGCGGGTGCTCAACCATCCGGTCCAGCTCGCCTCCACGCCCGGTCGAGGCACCGCCTTCCGGGTGCAGGTGCCGATGGACCTGACCGCATCGCAGACAACCCACGGCGCCGACCAGTTGGAGCGCCGCAAGCGCTCGCAGCCGCTGAACGGGCTGCGGGTGCTGTGCATCGACAACGAGCCACGGATCCTCGAGGGCATGGCGCTGCTGATCACCGGCTGGGGCTGCACCGTCGGCCAGGCGGATTCGCTGGCGGCACTCGACGACATCATTGAGCGCCGCGAACCGCCGCCGGAAATCATCATCGCCGACTATCATCTCGACGACGGCAACGGCATCGAGGCTGTTCTCAAGCTCCGCCAGAAGTACCAGGCGGACATCCCCGCGCTGATCATTACCGCCGACCGCACGCCCGAAGTCCGCGCCGAAGCGGAGCGTCACGACATCGGCGTTCAGCACAAGCCGGTGAAGCCCGCCGCCATGCGGGCCTACCTCACACAGGTTGCAGGGCTGAAGCGCGTCGCGGCGGAATAGTGTGAACCTCACCCAACCCAGCGTTCATCGCGGAGTCATCACGGACTGTTTACAGTAGATCAGGTCTAAACGCTCAAAAAGGGCTGGAACTGTCCGGCTTTTTACCGCGTTTAGCCGCGTACATCCTGGCCCGCAGAGGCCTTACGGACCGAAAGGCGAAAGCTGTCGGGACCGGCAAAGACGGAGACCGCGACCGATGAAACGCTTTGATATTATTGATGGTATGCGAGGATATTTCCTCGTTTTCATGGTGCTGAACCATCTGATCTTTGCCGGCGGCTATTTTCTAGTGAAGATCAACCACAATCAGCTCGCCTTCGTTGAAGACGCCCAGGGCTTCGTTTTCCTGTCCGGTCTGCTGATCGGCATGGTCTATGCCAAGAAGATGCTGAAGAACGGGTATGCGGCCGGACGGACGGCCATTTACAACCGGGCGTTCGAGCTCTATCGTTATGCGATGGGCATCGTGCTGGTTGTGCTGGTCGCGCAGATGCTCCTGCCCGGCGCCTATTCGATCTGGTTCAATTGGCTGGGTTACACGACCTTCGACGACCCGCTGCGTCTGGCAGCGATCGCGACGTTCCTCTACCAGCCGACCTTCATGGACATCCTGCCCCAGTATATCGTCTACATGCTCTTCGCGCCGATGCTGGTAAAGCTCGTGCTGGAGGACAAGTGGCATTACGTGGTGGCTGGTTCAGTGATCCTATGGATGGCAGCCCAGCTTGGCCTGCAGCAGATCGCCACGACACCGCTCAACGACATGGTCATGGGTGCCGACGACCAGGGTATCCGCGTGTCGTTCAACCTGCTCGGCTGGCAGGTCGTGTTCTATTCGGGCCTCGTGCTCGGGGCGCTTACCTCGTCCGGCAGGATCAAGTGGAGCAATATCCTGTCGCCGGACAATACCTTCATCCCGAAGCTGGCGCTGCTGATGGTTCTCTTCTTCCTGCCGCTGCGCCTGATCACCGCGCATGAGCTGATGCCGCCGCACATGATCGGCAAGTTCGCCTCCATGGAGATCCGCGCCGATTTCGGCCCGGTCTATCTCCTGAACTTCGCAGCCGTCGCCATGCTCGTCACCTGGCTGATCGTGGCCGGCCCGAAACACAAGGCCGAATGGGTGCGCCGCATCGCCGGTGCCATCACCTGGGTGTTCTCGATCAAGTACCTGCAGCTTCTCGGCCGCCACTCGCTCTACGTCTATGTGTGGCACGTGGCGATCGTCTATTTCGTCTACTATTTCGACGGACGGACGCCGGAGCTCGACGAGTTCACCAAGACGGCGATTGCGCTGGTCTCGATCGCGCTGCTGTCGTTGCCGGCCCTGTGGCGCGAACGCGACAAGCTGTTCGGCACGGCGCAACCGGCGCCGGTCAAGGTGCAGCAGCCGGCAAATCCCGGCGCACCGCAGCAGATGGTCATTCGGTAAACCGCTGCAGGCAAAAATAAGGGCAGTGGCTCAGGCCACTGCCCTTAGAAATTTCGGCGAGGGGAATTTTTACGTTACTGCCCCGACCTGCCATGGCACGAATTCGTTGTCGCCATAGTCGTAAATCTCGCTGAGCGTCTTTTTGCCCGAGGCGACCGCGATCACATCCTCGAAAATCCGCAGTCCCGCCTGCTCAATCGTCTCCTCGCCGGTGACGATGCCGCCGCAGTTCAGGTCCATGTCTTCCTTCATGTGCTCGTACATTTCGGAATTGGTGGCGATCTTGATGCAGGGCGACGGCTTGAAGCCCGAAACCGAGCCGCGGCCGGTGGTGAAACAGATGACGTTGCAGCCGCCCGCGACCTGCCCGGTCACCGCGACCGGATCGTAGCCGGGCGTATCCATGAACACGAACCCCGGTTCCGTCACCGTCTCGGCGAACTCGTAGACCGCCTTCAACGGCATCGAACCGCCCTTGGCGACCGCGCCGAGCGACTTTTCCAGGATCGTGGTCAGGCCGCCGAGCTTGTTGCCGTGGGATGGATTGTTGTTCAGCTCGTCGCCGTTGCGGGCGGTATAATCGCGCCACCAGTCAATCCGCTGCAGAAGTTTTTGGGCCACGTCCGGCGTCACCGCGCGGCGGGTGAGCAGATGTTCGGCGCCGTAGATCTCCGGCGTTTCCGACAGCACCGTCGTGCCGCCGTTGCGAACGATCAGGTCCGAGGCGTAACCAAGCGCCGGATTGGCGGAAATCCCGGAATAACCGTCCGAGCCGCCGCATTCGAGCGCCAGTTTCAGTTTCGACAGCGGCTGCGGCGTGCGCGTCGCGGAATTCACGCCGGGCAGCATTTCCTTGATGATCGCAATTGCCGCATCGATGGTCTTGCGGGTGCCGCCATGCTGCTGGATGTTCATGGTCCGCAGCCGTTCGCCCTCTTCCATGCGGTAATGTTCGAGGATCGGGGCGATCTGGTTGGTTTCGCAGCCGAGGCCGATCATCAGGATGCCGCCGAAATTCGGATGCCGGGCATATCCCTGGATGGTGCGGATCAGCAGCCGGTAACCCTCCGACTTGTTGTTGAGCGCACAGCCGCCGCCATGGGTGAGCGCCACGACGCCATCGATATTGTCGAAACCGTCCAACCCACCCAGGCGGTTGAAATAGTCGGCGATGTAGCGGGACACCGTGGCGGAACAATTCACCGACGAAATGACGCCGATATAGTTGCGGGTGCCGGCGCCGCCGAGGCCCCGGTCGTAACCCATGAAGGTATGCCGCTCGGCTTCCGGCAGCATGCCCTTTTCTTCGATATCGACGCTGAACTGGTGCTCGTGTTCCGAGGGCAGCATGGCAAGGTTATGCAGGTGCACATGGCTGCCGGGGGCGATGTCCTGCGTTGCGACGCCGATCACCTGACCGTATTTCTTCACCTCGCCGCCGTTGGGTATTGCCCTGATCGCCACCTTGTGGCCGCGGCCGATCAGCTCGCGGGCAGCAAGGTCGCCGAAACCGGTCGGGGCGCCGGCCTGCATCGACCGCCGCGCGACACCCACGTCGTCGACCGGGTTCAAGATGATGATGGGTGAAGCCGCAAAATCCATTTTTTGTTTCCTCCCGAAACAGCCACAGGAATATCACCGTGTCTCGTGGTTCATCCAGCGCTGTTTCGATTCCTCCAGATGGGCATGCATCATCGCCTGGGCGAGAAGCGGGTTGCGTGTTTCCAGCGCCGCATAGATCGCCTCGTGTTCGGCCAGAGCAGCGCCCCAGGTCTGCGGGGTCTCGAACCGCACCCGGATCTGCGCCGACATCGGGCTGTGGCGCTCGTCGAACAGGTCGCCGACGATATGCGCCAGCACCGAATTGCCCGACTGGCTGGCGATGGTCAGATGGAAAAGCCGGTCGAGGTCGAGCGCCTTGCGCCCTTCGGCGATTTCCGTGCGCATCTGGTCGAGCGTCTGGCGCAGCGATCGCAATGTCTCCGGCGTGACCCTTGCCGCTGCAAGCAGGATGACCGCGCCTTCGACGGCGGCTCTTGCCTGCATCAGCTCAAGCGGGCTTTCGCCCATGGAGCCGCTTTGCCATGGCCGGCGGTCCGGCTCTGCCGTCACGTAGATGCCCGACCCCATTCGAATTTCGACGCTTCCGTCGATCTCAAGCGCGATCAGCGCTTCGCGCAAGGACGGACGCGAGACGCCAAGCTGTTGGGCAAGCTCCCGCTCGGCCGGCAGGCGTGCGCCGGCCGGAAACTGGCCGCCCTGGATCAGCACCCGGATCTGATCGGCGATCTGCTGATACAGCCGCCGCGGTTCTGCCGTCTTGATGGGTCCGTTCATGAATTCGATCGTCCTGACAATGTGGCCTTACCATATCAGCAGGCGCGAGGAGAGCAACAATGAAATTTCCGTCGTTGATTTCTAACGACTTTAATCCCTTTTCCCTCCTGTGCCTTTCGCCGTCAGGGGTCTGCCGTTGCATTCTGAAAAAATTGGCTTGACCACTTCCGCCCTCAGGTTTACCCATTATCAACGCCGGAGGGAGGAGCCGCCGGCGAATGGGCCTGACCGGCCCGGGGAGGCAAATGTGGAAAACCGTCCGGCCGAGCTTGGGCAGACTATGCATGGCGCCGCCATGCTGCCGGGCCGTGCCGCATCGGCTTCGACAACCCAGCCGCTGCTCCGCCTCGACAATATCAGCAAGGACTTCCCAGGCGTCAAAGCGCTTGCCAACGTCCATTTCGACCTCCGCCGCGGTGAAGTTCATGCGGTCTGCGGCGAAAACGGCGCGGGCAAATCGACGCTGATGAAGATCGTCAGCGGCGTCTACCAGCCGAGCGCCGGCACGATCACCTACAAGGGCGAGGAACGGCATTTCTCCTCGACGCGGGAATCGGAAGCCGCCGGTATCGCCATCATCCACCAGGAACTCAACCTCGTGCCGCACCTGACGGTGGCGGAAAACATCTATCTTGCCCGCGAGCCGCGCCGCGGTTTCCTCGCAGGACGCTTTCTCGTCGACCGCAAGACGCTGCGCGCCGACGCCAAGCGCTGCCTCGACCGGCTCGGGGTCGACATCAATCCGGATCGTCCGGTTAGGGGTCTGTCCGTCGCCCAGTGCCAGATGGTCGAAATCGCCAAGGCGCTGTCGCTCGACGCCGAAGTGCTGATCATGGACGAACCGACGTCCTCGCTGACCGAGCAGGAGACGCAGCTGCTGTTCAAGGTCATCCGCGATCTCAAGGCGGGGGGCGTCGGCATCGTCTATATCTCGCACAGGCTGGACGAAATGTCCGAGATCGTCGACCGCGTCACGGTGCTGCGCGACGGCCGCTACATCTCCACCGACGATTTTGCCGCCACCAGCATCGACGCGATCGTCTCCAAAATGGTCGGCCGGTCGCTGGAGGAGAAGTTTCCGGAGCGGACCTCGGTTCCGGGCGACGAGGTCATCTTCTCGGCACAGGGCCTTTCGCGCGCCGGCGTCTTCCGTGACATTTCCTTCACGCTGCGCCGCGGCGAAATCCTCGGCTTTGCCGGCCTGATGGGTGCCGGGCGCACGGAAGTGGCGCGCGCTATCTTCGGCGCCGATCCGCTCGATACCGGCACGGTCACCCTGCATGGCCATACGCTCACCATCACCTCGCCGCGCGATGCGATCGCCGCCGGCATCGCCTATCTGTCCGAGGACCGCAAGGCGCAGGGGCTGGCGGTCAAGATGCCCGTCGACGCCAACATGACGCTCGCCAACATGGAGGCGGTCTCGAACCGCTTCGGCCTGATCGACTTTGCCAAGCATGCCCGCGCGACGAAAGAGTACATCGACCTCCTGAACATCCGCACGCCCTCGATCAAGCAGCCGGTGCGGCTGCTTTCGGGCGGCAACCAGCAGAAGATCATCATCGGCAAATGGCTGTTCCGGAAGTCGAAGATGCTGTTCTTCGACGAACCGACCCGGGGCATCGACGTGGGCGCCAAGCTGGCGATCTACCGGATCATGGACGAGCTTGCGGCAAACGGCATCGGCGTCGTGCTGATCAGTTCCGAGCTTCCGGAAATTCTCGGCATGACCGACCGCGTCGCCGTCTTCCACCAGGGCCGCATCACCGGCGTGCTGGAGACTGCGAAAACCGATCAGGAAGAGATCATGCGATACGCCTCCGGCTACGCTCGGTCGGCAGGATGAGGGCATTACATGGCTGACATTACCGAAATTACCAAACAGAAGAGCGGCACGTTCAGCGACCGCCAGAAGGATATCATCCAGAAATTCGCCGCGCTCGGCAGCCTGTTCGTGCTGATCGGGGTGTTTTCGGCGACCAGCAGCGCCTTCTTCACCATCGACAACGGCATGACGGTCGCGCTGCAGGTGACCTCGATCGCCTTTCTCGGCATCGGCGCCACCTGCGTCATCATCACCGGCGGCATCGACCTGTCGGTCGGCTCGGTCCTGGCGCTTTCCGGGGTGGTCGCGGCGCTGGCGGTCAAGGATTTCGGAACGCCCGTCTGGCTTGGCATGATCTGCGGCATTCTTACCGGCTCGGCCTGCGGTTACGTCAACGGCATTCTCGTCACCAAGATGAAGCTGCCGCCGTTCATCGCGACACTCGGGATGATGCTGATCGCCCGCGGCGTGGCGCTGCAGATCACCGGTGCGCGGGCCGTCTCGGGGCTTGGCGAATCCTTCGGCGAGCTCGGCAATGGTTCGCTCTTCCGGGTCGTCACCATCGGCAACGACGGCTTCCCGACCATCGTTTTCCCCGGCATCCCCTACCCGGTCATCCTGATGATCGCGATCGCGATCGCCGTCTCCTACATGCTCAACCGCTCGGTGCTCGGCCGGCATATCTATGCGGTCGGCTCGAATGCCGATGCGGCGCGGCTTTCCGGCGTCAATGTCGCCCGCATCGTCAGCTTCACCTATGTTCTCTCCGGCACGCTCGCCGGCCTGACCGGCTGCGTGCTGATGTCGCGCCTCGTCACCGCCCAGCCGAACGAGGGCGTGATGTACGAGCTCGACGCGATCGCCAGCGCCGTCATCGGCGGCACCTCGCTGATCGGCGGCGTCGGCACGATTTCTGGAACCGCGATCGGCGCCTTCGTGATCGGCATCCTTCGCAACGGCCTCAACATGAACGGCGTCTCCGCCTTCACGCAGCAGATCATCATCGGCCTCGTCATTCTGGTCACCGTCTGGATCGACCAGCTGCGCAACCGCCGCTGAGATAAGGGCACGCGGACCTTTACCCGCGGGACGTCAAGGGAGTGAGGAGCTCTCTAGAAAAACCGGCCGTTTCAGGCCAACGAAAAGAGGAGGAAGACATGAAAAAGCTTGCTGCCGCACTGCTGACATCCGTGATCGCACTGACTGCGTTCTCGGCTCAGGCCGGCGAAATCGCCGTCATCGTGAAGACCGTCAATTCCACCTTCTGGCAGAATGTCCAGAAGGGTGCCGATGCCGCCATAAAGGCCGGCGGAGGCAGCAACACCATGACCTTCCAGGGACCGGCTGCGGAATCCGCGATCGCCGACCAGGTCAACATGGTCGAGAACGCCGTCAACCGCAAGGTTTCCGGCATCGTCCTGGCGCCGTCCGATCCGGACGCGCTGGTTCCGGCCGTCAAGAAGGCCTGGGAAGCCCGCATTCCGGTTATCATCGTCGACTCGCTGCTCGCCAAGGGATCCGAGCAGTATTACCAGTCGTTCCTCGCCACCGACAACAAGAAGGCCGGCGAGCTTGCCGCCAAGGCGCTGATCGACAAGGTCGGCAAGGAAGGCAAGATCGCGGTGATGTCCTACGTGGCGGGTGCCGGCTCCGAAATCGGCCGCGTCGGCGGATTTACCGACTATATCAAGGCGAACTCGAAGCTGACCATCGTCGGACCGTTCTACTCGCAGTCCCAGATGGCGACCGCGCTCAACCAGACGACCGACGTGCTTGCCGCCAATTCCGACCTCAAGGGCATTTTCGGCGCCAACGAGCCGACGGCGATCGGCATGGGCCGCGCGCTGAAACAGTCCGGCAAGGCCGGCAAAGTGGTTGCGATCGGGTTTGACGGAAACCAGGACCTGCAGGAATTCGTCAAGGACGGGACGCTTTCCGCCATCGCGGTACAGGGCTCCTTCCAGATGGGCGAACTCGGCGTCAAGACCGTGCTCCAGTCGATCAACAAGGAGAAGGTCGAAAAGTTCGTCGATACCGGTGTCGTCGTCGTCACCAAGGACAATATCGACAAGCCGGAAGCCAAGAACGTTCTCTACTAACCTTACCCCCCAGCGGGCGCGCATCGCGAATGATGCGCGTCCGTGATCCTATTCCAAAGGACTTCGGACGATCCCATGAATGTCACTGAGCGCCGCAAGCTGCCCCACGCCTCCGTCGAATTGACCCAAATGGGGCTCGGCTGCGCGCAGATGGGCAGTCTCTACCACAAGACCTCTTACGAGGAATCCGCCGGCGCTTTTGGAGCCGCCTGGGAGGCCGGCATCCGCTATTACGATACGGCGCCCTTCTACGGATACACCCGCTCGGAGCGGCGGCTCGGCACCATGCTGACGGACCTGCCGCGCAGCGACTTCGTGCTCAGCACCAAGGTCGGCCGGCTGATGCAGCCGGACGAGACGGTCGGTTCGCAGGAAGACGGATATGTCGAGCCGCTGCCCTTCCGGCCGGTCTTCGACTACAGCTACGACGGCATCATGTGGTCCTTCGAGGCAAGCCAGCAGCGGCTCGGCATCCTCAAGCCCGATATTCTCTATATCCACGACATCGGCAGCATGACCCATGGCGACCGCCATCAACACTACTGGTACCAGCTGACCGCCGGCGGCGGCTTTCGCGCGCTGAAAAAGCTGCGTGAGGAAGGACTTACCAAGGCGGTCGGCCTCGGCGTCAACGAATGGGAGATCATCCGCGACGCGATGCAGGTCTTCGATATCGACGTCGCCATGCTCGCCGGCCGTTATACGCTGCTCGAACAGCAGAGCCTCTCCTTCATGGACGACTGCGCCAGCCAGGGGGTCGGCATCGTGGTGGCCGGGCCGTTCAATTCCGGCCTGCTCGCCGGCAACCGCAAATTCAACTATGCGGACGCGCCGGCCGATATCCTCGCCCGCGTCGACGTGTTGCGGGCGGCCTGCGAGGAAGAGGGCGTCAGCCTGCAGGCGGCGGCATTACAGTTTCCGCTGGCCCATCCGGCCGTGGTGACGGTCGTCTCCGGCGCACGCACCGCCGAACAGATCAGGGCGAATGTCGACTGGTTCGGAGAAGAAATCCCCGCCTCCTTCTGGTCCCGCCTGAAAGCCCGCGGGCTGATCGCCGATGGCGCACCGCTGCCCGGCCAGGAGGGCTGAACCATGCGGGTCGACGCGCATCAGCATTTCTGGCGGATCGCGGACCGGACCGGACAATGGCCGCCGGCCGAGCTTCAGGCGATTCATCGGGACTTCCTGCCCGGCGATATGCGTCCGCTTCTTAAGGTCGCCGGCATCGACGGTACGGTGCTGGTGCAGACCATGGAGAGCGAAGCGGACACCGCTTTCATGCTCGATCTCGCCGACAGCACGCCTTTCATCCTCGGCGTGGTCGGCTGGACCGACATGAAAGCGCCGGGCGCGCCGGCCACCATAGCCCGACTGGCCCGGCATCCGAAGCTCAAAGGGCTGCGGCCGATGCTGCAGGATATCGCCGACGACCACTGGATCGGCGATCCGGCGCTCGACGCCGCTGTTGCCGCCATGCGCGAGCACCATCTGGTCTTCGATGCGCTGGTGCTGCCGCGCCATCTCGAACCGCTGCTCGCCTTCGCCCGGCGACACCCCGGTCTGCCGATCGTGATCGACCATGGCGCCAAGCCGCCGATCTCTGAAGGCCGTTTCATCGACTGGTATGCGCGCATAAAAGTGCTCGCCGAACTGCCGAACGTTCATTGCAAGCTGTCCGGCCTGCTGACCGAGGCGGGCGACCAGAAGCCCCAGGCGGTGCGGCCCTATGCCGAAACCATTTTCGACCTGTTCGGCCGGGAACGGGTCATCTGGGGCAGCGACTGGCCGGTGCTGAGGCTTGCCGGAGATTACCAGGCCTGGCTGGACCAATGCCTCGATATCGTGCCCGCCGACGCTCATGGCGAGGTCTTCGGCGGCAATGCCCAGCGTTTCTATCGACTCGGAGCGTAAGAACATGCTGACTATCATCTGCGACGAACCAGGCAAACTCAGCGCCATCGACCGTCCCAAGCCTCTTCGCGGTGAAGGCGAAGTGCTGGTGAAGCTGCAGCGCATCGGCGTCTGCGGCACCGACCTGCATATCTTCACCGGCAACCAGCCCTATCTGTCCTATCCGCGCGTCATGGGTCACGAGCTCGCCGGCACGGTCGAGGAAGCACCGGCCGGCAGTACGCTTGCGGTCGGCGATACCGTCTCAGTCATGCCCTACATCTCCTGCGGCCACTGCCATGCCTGCCTCAAGGGCCGGACCAATTGCTGCCGCAACCTCGGCGTCCTCGGCGTGCATCGCGACGGCGGCATGACCGAATATCTGAGCCTGCCGGAAGCATTCGTGATGAAGGCCGACGGGCTTTCGCTCGACCAGGCGGCAATGGTGGAATTTCTGGCAATCGGTGCCCATGCGGTTGCCCGCGCCCGGATCGAGCCGGGACAGAGCGTTCTGGTCACCGGCGCGGGGCCGATCGGGCTGGCGGTCGCAATCTTCGCGACGCTCGAGGGCGCTGCGGTGGCGCTTCTCGACAGTCGTGGCGACCGGCTGGACTTCGCCCGCCAGCAGCTTGGGCTCGCCTCCACGGTTCAACTTGGTCCGGACGACCAGGGGCAGCTTTCGGCGCTGACCGGCGGCGACTTCTTCGATGCTGTCTTCGATGCGACCGGCAATCCGAAAGCGATTGAACGCGGATTCGGTTTCGTCGCCCATGGCGGCACCTACGTGCTGGTCTCGATCGTTTCGAGCGACATCACCTTTTCCGATCCGGAATTCCACAAGCGCGAAACGACGCTGCTGGGCAGCCGCAATGCGACGGCCGTGGATTTCGAGCGGGTGATGCAGGCCATGCGCGAGGGCAGGATCCCCGCAGCCCTCATCACCCATAGAATGATGCTGTCAGAGGTACCGGAACGCTTTTCGGGACTGACCGATCCGGCGGCCGGGGTCGTCAAGGCGCTGGTGGAAGTCTGAAGGAGGCGAAGATGCAGCGAATGGGCATGGTGATCGGCATCGAGCCGCAGATGATCGCGGAATACAAGCGCCTGCACGCGGCCGTCTGGCCGGACGTGCTCGCCCTCATCAGCCGCGCCAATATCAGGAACTATACGATCTTCCTGCGCGAGCCGGAAAACCTGCTGTTCGGCACCTGGGAATATCACGGCAGCGATTTCGAAGCCGATATGGCGAAAATAGCCGCCGACCCTAAAAATCAGGAGTGGTGGTCTCTCACCATCCCTTGCCAGAAGCCGCTCGACAGCCGCAAGGAAGGCGAGTGGTGGGCGATGATGGAAGAGGTCTTTCATCATGATTGAGGATTTCCTCAATCAGACTGACGGCCGGCCAAAACGGTATGAGAACCGGCAATTCGAGGATAAGACATGACGATCAGACTTGATGGAAAAACCGCATTGGTGACGGCCGCAGGCCAGGGCATCGGCCGGGCGGCGGCGCTCGCCTTTGCAGAAGCCGGCGCGACCGTCCATGCGACCGATATCAACGAAAGCTTGCTGGCTGCCTTGCCGAAACTCGACAACCTGACGACGGCGAGGCTCGACGTGCTGGACAACGCGGCGATCGTCGCCTGTGTCGAGCGCATCGGCACGGTCGACATCCTCTTCAACTGCGCCGGCTTCGTCCATGGGGGCTCGATCCTCGAGATGAAGGACAGCGACTTCGACTTCGCCCTCGACCTCAACGTCAGGGCGATGATCCGCACCATCCGGGCGGTGCTGCCCGGCATGCTTGCGAAGAAGGACGGCGCGATCATCAACATGTCGTCGGTTGCTTCCAGCATCAAGGGCGTGCCCAACCGCTTCGCCTATGGCGTTACCAAGGCCGCCGTGATCGGGCTCACCAAATCCGTCGCCGCCGATTATGTGACCGACGGCATCCGCTGTAACGCCATCTGCCCCGGCACCGTCGAAAGCCCTTCGCTGCAGGACCGCATGCGGGCCCAGGGCAATTACGACGAGGCCCGCGCCGCCTTCATCGCCCGCCAGCCGATGGGCAGGCTCGGCACTCCGGAAGAAATCGCCGAGCTCGCCCTCTACCTCGCCGGCGCCACCTATACGTCAGGCCAGGCTTACGCCATCGACGGCGGCTGGACCATCTGAGGCAATACGAGAGAACCATGACCCGCATCACCGATCTCCGCGTCTTCGATCTTCGTTTCCCCACATCGCAGAGCCTCGACGGCTCCGACGCGATGAACCCGGACCCGGATTATTCGGCGGCCTATGTCATCCTTGATACCGATAGCGGAGATCTTGCCGGCCACGGCCTGACCTTCACGATCGGGCGAGGCAACGACATCTGCTGCATGGCGATCAAGGCGATGCGGCATCTGGTGGTTGGACAGGAACTTGAAAGCTTCGCCACGGCGCCCGGAAAGTTCTGGCGGCATCTGACCAGCGACAGCCAGCTGCGCTGGATCGGGCCGGACAAGGGCGCCATCCACCTCGCCACCGGCGCAATCGTCAACGCCTTCTGGGATCTGCTCGCCAAGCAGAAGGGCAAGCCGGTCTGGCAACTGGTTGCAGAGATGTCGGCCGAGGAGATCGCCGATATCGTCGACTACCGTTACCTGACCGACGTGCTGTCGCGCGAGGATGCGCTGGCGATCCTGAACCGGGCGGAAGTGGGCAAGGCGGAGCGCATCGAGGTGCTGAAGCGCGAGGGGTATGCCTGTTACACGACGTCGGCCGGCTGGCTCGGGTATCCGGAAGAGAAGCTGCGCCGGCTGTGCAGGCAGGCCGTCGATGCGGGTTTCAACCATGTGAAGATGAAGGTCGGCCGCGATCTCGAAGATGATATCAGGCGCCTGACGATCGCCCGTGAGGTGATCGGCCCCGATCGCTTCCTGATGATCGACGCAAACCAGGTCTGGGAGGTTGGCCAGGCGATCGACTGGGTCAACAAACTCGCCTTTGCAAAACCCTTCTTCATTGAGGAGCCGACCAGCCCGGACGACATTGCCGGGCACCGCAAGATCCGCAATGGCATTCACCCGGTAAAGGTCGCGACCGGCGAGATGTGCCAGAACCGCATCATGTTCAAGCAGTTCATCGCAGAAGGCGCGATCGACATCGTCCAGATCGATTCATGCCGCATGGGCGGTCTGAACGAGGTGCTTGCAGTGCTGCTGGTCGCGGCGAAATACGGCCTTCCGGTCTGGCCGCATGCGGGTGGCGTCGGCCTGTGCGAATATGTGCAGCATCTGTCGATGATCGACTACATCGCTGTTTCCGGTACCAAGGAAGGCCGGGTGATCGAATATGTCGACCACCTGCACGAGCATTTCGTCGAGCCCTGCATCATCGAGAACGCGGCTTATATGCCGCCGGTGCGGCCTGGTTTCTCGATCGAGATGAAACCGCAATCGATCGCTGATTACACCTTCAAGGGCTGATACACGAGCTCGCCCACGAGGATGCCGGCATCAGCCGGCATTCAGTTTTTCAAGCTCCGCGTTCACCTGCGCGCGCCATGCGCTATTTTCCGTGAGAGCCTGGGGGAACAGGCCCGGAAGCGCGAAGAAGGGTGCTGACGGATCGTCCGCCGTCATCCTGGCGGCGGCAGCCTTCAGCTCAGCCGCGCGCGGATCGTTGATTTCCGCAGTCTTGCGCGCATAGGCGATCCAGAGCGCCACAACGTAAGCCGCAGACGACGCATCTCCACCTTTCGCCAGCGCTTCCACCGCGCCTGCGAAGATGCGCTGCGGCAGTTTCTGGGTGCCGTCCATGGCGATCTGCTGCGTCTTGTGGGCGATCGTCGGGTTCTCGAAACGCTCGATCAGCTGGTCCATGTAACCGCCGAGATCGATGCCCGGCACCGGATCGAGCGTCTTCACCGCCTCCGCCATGTGGCGGCGCACCAGTGCCCGGTATTCCGGCACGGCCATGACGTCGCGGACGAATGTGAGGTCCTTCAACTGGCCGAGATAGGCGACCAGGGAATGGGAACCGTTGAGCAGCCGCAGCTTCATCTTCTCATAGGGCTCGACATCGTCGACAAAAAGCGCGCCGCCGGCTTCCCACCTGGGCCGGCCGGCGAGGAAATGGTCCTCGATCACCCATTGCATGAAGGGTTCCGTGCCGAGCGCCAGCCTGTCTTCGGCGCCGATCAGCGTTGCAGCAAGCTCCCGCGTCTCGTCGGTGGCAGCCGGCACGATGCGGTCGACCATGCTGGACGGAAAGGCGCCGTGGCCGGCGATCCAGTTGGCGAGCGCCGGGTCCCGGGCGCCGGCCAGTTCGATCACCAGCCGCCGCACGATGCGGCCGTTGGTCGGAAGGTTGTCGCAGCAAAGCACGGTAAAAGGCGGCAGGCCCGCGGCATGGCGGCGCGAAAGGCCTTCGACCAGATAACCGATCACGCCTTTTGGCGAACTGGGATTGGCAAGATCGGCCTGGACGGAGGGATGGGTGCGGTCGAGCCCACCGGATACCGGATCGATGCCATAGGCCTTTTCGGTGACGGTGATGGTGACGATCCCGATTGCCGGATCGGCCATCAGCGCCAGGATCTCCGCCTGGTCCTCGACGCCCGACAGGCCTTTTGCGACCGAGCCGACGACCTGGGCGCTGTCGCCTGCGGCGCTGCGGGTAACCACCGAATAAAGCCCATCCTGCGCCGCAAGATCCTGGACAATATCGATCGAGCGTAAGCTGACGCCGACAATACCCCAGTCGCCGAACTCCGCGGCCAGCGCGGCATCCGTATAGACCGCCTGATGGGCACGGTGGAATGCGCCAAGCCCGATATGCAGAATGCCGGGCTTCAGAAGAGCCCGGTCGAAACCGGGTCCGGCGACATGGGGGGCAAGTGCGGTGGAGGCGGAAAGGCGTGGCATTCTTTGATCATGATGCCCTGAAATACTCGCGGGCATCCTCCCTTATTGACGCAAGCAGTGATAGCCTTGCCGAAGCGCACGGGTCAACGACAGACTTGGGACGTTCGCAGCCGCATCACCCGATCCCGCACAGACCATCCGGCTTTCGCAGGTACCGCCCCTTGGCGGCGGCTTTTCCGATATTATCTCCGGTCATGGCATCCGCTTTTTTCAGACCAGGAGACCGATCATGACCGCCCCGCATCCCTCCAAGACGCATATCGGCAATCACAAGCTCCATCCCGAAACGCAGATGCTGAACTACGGCTACGACCCGGAGCTTTCCGAGGGTGCGGTCAAGCCGCCGGTCTTCCTCACCTCCACCTTCGTATTCAAGTCCGCCGAGGAGGGCCGCGATTTCTTCGACTTCGTTTCCGGCCGCCGCGAGCCGCCGGCTGGCACCGGGGCGGGGCTGGTCTATTCGCGCTTCAACCATCCCAACAGCGAGATCGTCGAGGACCGGCTGGCGGTCTACGAGCGCACCGAGAGCTGCGTGCTGTTTTCCTCCGGCATGTCGGCAATCGCCACGACGCTGATGACGTTCGTGCGCCCTGGCGACAGCGTGCTGCATTCGCAGCCGCTTTATGGCGGGACCGAAACCCTGCTTTCGAAAACCTTCTTCAACATGGGGGTTGCGGCGGTAGGGTTCGCGGACGGGGTCAACGAGCAGTCGGTGACGGCGGCGGCCGAAGAAGCGATGGGCAAGGGCCGCGTCTCGGTGATCCTGATCGAGACGCCGGCGAACCCGACCAACAGCTTGGTGGACGTGGCGATGATCCGGCGAGTGGCCGAGGCGATCGGCGAAAAACAGGGTCATCGTCCGGTGATCGCCTGCGACAACACGCTGCTCGGCCCGGTCTTCCAGCGGCCGATCGAGCACGGGGCGGATATCTCGCTCTATTCGCTGACCAAATATGTCGGCGGCCATTCGGACCTGATCGCCGGCGCCGCACTCGGCTCCAAGGCGGTGATGAAACAGGTGAAGGCGCTGCGCGGGGCGATCGGCACGCAGCTCGACCCGCATTCCTGCTGGATGCTCGGGCGCAGCCTGGAAACACTGTCGATCCGCATGGAGAAGGCCAATACCAACGCGCTCGCCGTCGCCGACTTCCTGCGCGGGCACCCGAATGTCGAGAACATCCACTACCTGCCCTATCACGACCCGGCATCGCCGGTCGGACAAGTGTTTGCGGCGCAGTGCACGGGCGGCGGCTCGACCTTCTCCTTCGACATCAGGGGCGGCCAGCCCGCTTCATTCCGTTTCTTGAACGCGCTGCAGATCTTCAAGCTGGCGGTGAGCCTCGGGGGCACGGAATCGCTTGCCAGCCACCCGGCGACCATGACCCATTCCGGCGTGCCGGCCGAGGTGCGCTTAAGGATCGGGGTGCTCGATTCGACCATCCGCCTGTCGATCGGCATCGAGCATCCCGACGACCTGATCGCCGACTTGACGATCGCGCTCGACAAGGCGTGACAGCGGATGGTCGCGCCTGGAGCCGGCCGGCATCGGGGCCGTCACTCGCCTGGGCCTCCGTCCTACCGCCCTATTTCGGCTCGTCGTCATCCTCGCAGCCGAGCCACCTCATACCCGCCAGCACTTTCTGACGCGCACCGAGGGCCTATACAGGGCGGAAAGACCTCGTGGTAACGCAGCTTGGCGATTTGCTCTTCCGCGAAGAACCCTCTGCAGGTCTGGCCCCGGCGGCGGCAAGAACGGTCACAGGCCTCCCGAAGCCGAGATAGGTCGTGAAATACTGGGCGAGTTTCTGAAGCTCTCACGGGATTTCCGGCGTTTCGACAACGCGTTGAACGCGTCCCAGGTCAATCCGGGCAGGTAGGGTTACTTGTCCTCTTCCTCGAAGAGGCGTTAGCACTCTAACGGTTGGCGTTCGGTGACCACAGCCCTCGCGCAGCAGTGGAGATACAGGAGCCGATCGACGACTGTTGGCTACCTCGGCGGCACCGCGAGCCGCAAAGGGCTGCCGAGGCGACCGCCTTCATTGCACGGCGGGACGCTGTATTGGCTACTTGTTCCAGAACTTCGCCGCCGACTAGGCCGGCGAAGCAGCGCCGTCGACCACTGGAGACTTCATCAGCGGCCATAGGCGCCGATCGCCCTTGCCGAGCCTCTGGGAAGAACATTTGCCGATGCAAGGGCCTGCGCCGGTCCGCCGTGGTGCAGGCCCCCAACCCGACGCAGAACAAACAGGTTCAAAAAGAAGAGGGCTCGCCCGTTTTTCCCGTTCGAGCCCTCAACAGTCTCTTGGCGGCGGGAACATCGCAGATAACCTGAGATACGTCATCCCCCGTTCAGGTTACGCCAAATGACGTAATCTCGCTCGCCGGCATGCGGGCTGATATTCACGGTAGTTGCATACCCCCTGCTTCTTTCGGTGACTGCAGAGACGAACGTGGCGCTAACCAGTCTCTTGGCGAAGATGACCTTCACATCGTGAGCCACACAGGAATATAGGAATAGGTTGTGCGAGCAGAGAGATTGCGTCTGATTATCGGTGGGTACGGCGTTTTCGGTGGCCGCCTGACGGAACTGTTGTCCAATATCCCGGAGATCGATCTTCTAATCTGCGGTCGCGACCTTAACCGCGCCGAAGCGTTCTGCGCCCGTTACAAGGGTCAGGCTCGGGTTCACTATCCATGCCGGCAGTTAATGCCGCGGGACCGCATGAAGGTCAATTGGCCTTCTTGCCGGCGATGTGCGTTACGGACCTGAAGATCCTGAGTAGTCCGGCGCCTTATCCATGCGAGCTCCGGTGAGCAACGGGGGTATGGTATGCCGGCGGCGCCGCACGCGCATTCGTGTGTTCCGGTGAATGGCTTTGTTGGGTGAGACGAGCATACCCACCCGGCGTCGCGGCAGTCTTTGCCTGTCAGCATGACCCCCAACCCTATGGTCTTGCACAGGATAGTTTAAGGATGGCAGTTTTACTGCCCGTCGGATGTCGACGCAAGAGGTTGCAATGTCAGGGATTTTTAAGTCAATGAAGCGTGTGCTGACGGGGCGGGTAGTCCAGCGCACGGACCTTCATATCATGAACGGCACGTGCGCGATTTCCTTTCGCATGAAACGTGATAGCGAAGACGCCTATGTCGTGCTCGCGTGTACCTCTGCCGGCAACCGGCAGTATTACCCCTTCGAGAGGAGTGAATTCGAGAGCTTTGTCGCCGCTGCTATCGAAATCAAAGACGCGCTAGATTCCGGCATAGCTCAGGATCAGGTCTAGACGCAGCACCTTCCGGGAAGCGTCCATCGGCGCCGCGGAGACATTCTTTCAGCGTCCAGCTAGACTAGGCTGAAGTCAGGCACGCAGACCACTGGAAGGCAAACATGTCCAACGTCGTATCGCTCAGGCCAAAGCGCGTGCGCGCACCAAAGCGTATAGGCGCATATTTCCAACTAGGGCCAACTTACTCAGGCGGCTCTCATGGCCTTGAACTCGAGAACAGAGATAAGCTTATCACCCCTCCACGTGTACTGCTCGGACCGGGATCGGGCCAAAAATATGGCTTTCCAGCGTTTCCGGAGATTCCGAGATTCCGACCCGAAAAGAATGGATATGATCGCCCACCAAAGGACCTTGAAGAGTTTAATTTCTATTGGATTATCTCGCAACGCTTCAGGGAGGTGCTGGAGAAAATCGACGCAGCCGGTGTTTCATTTGCCGATTGCGAAGTTTTTCACATCAGCGGAAGACCGGTCGAGCCGAAACACTACCTGTGTGATGTTATCAGGGAAGTCGACGCACTCGACGAGACGGCCTCTAAAGTAGGATATGAGGTCATCGAAGACGTGAGATACTACACTCTGGCGGGCGACCCTGAAGTCTCGTTTAAGCGGGAAGCGTTGGGAGACGCTCACATCTTCCGACAGAAAGACATGCCCGGCGTATTCTGCGATGCGCTTTTGAAACAGGCGATCGTAGACGCGGGAATCAAAAAACCCCTCCACTTCCGGGACGTGTCGATACGCGCGTGACTGCGGATCTCAAGCTCCGTATCCTCAACCCGCGGCCTCTTCCTTTCCTTCTGCGGCCCACCGGACCTGAATGCCGCGGTAGATCTCCGGCCGATGCTCCATGCAGAACCAGTCGGTCTTCGACTTATCGCGCTCGAAGCCGAGGCCTCCCCACTGTTTGCAGTCGGGATATTCGCACCGGTGCTCGAAACGCACCGGGCGCGGAGGCATGGGTCGCCGTCCGTCGTCCGGGGACGCAGGTCAAGGCACGCTGTCGGACAATAGAACTTCGCGCCACTCTTCCCCGACAGGCGTCCCGCGGGGAAGTCCGAGCGAAGATCATGTGAACTGGAAATCCCCCGACTGAAGGCTTGACAAGAGCACGTTCTGCAGCGTGATTGTATTGTTCGCATCGGCCATAATGAGCGTATCGCCGCCAGATTGGTTGGATGCGGCGAGAAGCGACGCCCAATCGGCAAAGATGCTGTCATCGATCTTGATCGTGTCGTGCGCCGTGCCGGTTGCCACGAAATTTGTGATCGTATCGTGGCCCCAGTCTGGCAGATACACGAAGAAGTCTGCGGCCCCTCCACCAGTGAGAGTATCGTTGCCTGCGCCACCCGTTAGCGTGTTGGAGCCCGCACCGCCGACGATGAGATTGTCCAGCTCGTTACCGATACCCGTGAATGCTGCCTTGCCCGTATAGATGAGGTTTTCCACATCACCGATGGTGCCCAATGTGTAACTGGCAAGAGAAACCCGCACGGTATCGATGCCGTCATCAGCGTTTTCGGTGACGACGTCGCCGGCGTTGTCGATCACATAGGTGTCGTCGCCGCTGCCGCCGATCAGCGTATCGGCGCCGGCTCCGCCGTTCAGCGTGTCATTGCCCGCCCCACCGGCGATCGTGTTGGCGGCACCATTGCCGGTGCCCGAGAAATTGCCGGTGCCGGTGTAGGTGAGGTTCTCGATATTCGCCAATG
>NZ_PVBL01000035.1:0-62397 GCF_002968555.1 Neorhizobium sp. T6_25 | reverse complement strand
CGCCAGCCTCCTGCTCCTTCAGCACACCGATAATCTGCTCTTCCGTAAATCGCTGCTTCTTCATTCGTCCGTCCTTTAATGGGCCGGACTCTAATCCATTCTGGAGGAAATTCTCAGTGGCAGGTCAGTGACACCGATATCGTCTGGCACCTCGGCGATTTCAGCTATCATTCAGACGACCGCACAGCCTCGATTTTCAGCCAGCTGAAAGGTCGCAAGCGGTTGATTTTGGGGAATCACGACCTGTCTAATGACGGGTCCGTTCGTAAGTCGATTGCCGGTTTGGCATGGGATATCGAGCCGACGCACCATGCCGAATGCAAACTCGACGGCGACCGCATTGTCTTGAATCATTATGCGCAGCGTTCGTGGAATGCGTCCGTGCATGGGTCCTGGCATCTTTATGGTCACAGCCATGGTCGCCTTGCACCGTACGGCCGGAGCCGTGACTGCGGGGTTGATTGTCCTGACCTTGGCTATGCGCCTTCGAGTTTCCGTGCGCTGACAGCAAGCCTGCGTGACGCGGAGGTCGTGGCATGAAGGACGATGACATCAAGCGCCTTCGCTCACTCTACCCACGACTTTGGCGGCATGATCTGACCCGGCTGCCGGACGGCTGGACAGCGATCATCGAAAAATTGATGGCCGCTCTAAATGAGATTCAGACGCCGATCAAAGGGCAATACGGCTCTCCGCTTTTCGTTCTGATTCAGAGCAGCGGCGGGTTTGCCGTCGCCTTCGCCAGTCCGAATCCAGAGCTTGGAAATTGGACTCCAGAGAAGTCACACGCTGTGATCGAAGCCCTCCGTCAATTCAACGCCGCGACATCCGAGAGCTGCGAAATCTGTGGCAGTCCGTCAGTGATCGTTGCTCAAGAGCGCGACGGCGGACCACAGCATCGGCTGTGTCAGCGACATAATGAAGAGCAGCTTGCAAAATATGAGGGGCGGGTGCTGCAATGAAAAAGGAGATCGCCGACAGACTGTCGAAGGAATACGCAAATCTTTGGGATGACAGCATGCGCGTCATCCCGGACGGCTGGATCACGCCGTTGTTGACGATGCTCGACAGGCTGTATGGGCTGTCGGACGTTGACCGCAAGTCGTATCAGGGCGAAGGCTTGTCGACCTGGGTTGATCTCCACATCGACGTCTCACCAATCGTCGCAATCGCCTACGCAACTCCCTTGAAGCCTGCCGGGAAGTGGACGCCTGGGCGAGCACTGGCATGCGTCGAAGCGCTTGCCGAATTCTCAGTGCAGACTGGCGAGACCTGCCGAACCTGCGGTGAGCCAGGCATCATGCGGCTTGACGGAATCGAGGGCATCTACTGCGATCAGCATCGCGACGAAGAAGCAGCTAAGATCGACAAGTACGCCGCTCTCTATGACGAATGCCGGGTTATCTTCCCGGCGGTTCATGGAAAAGCAATCGACCTCCATGTTCCCGATTTCCTCTACGACCTGCTGGCCAGCAGCCTCCGGAAGATCAAGCAGGTCGTAGAGGACGAGGGAGGATATCTCGAAGGCAAGATCAAGATCACTCGCCTGGAGATGATCGATGGTCAGCTGCATGTCCGACATGTGTATGACCAGATGCCTGCTGGTGCCGAGCCAGCGATGATGGAGATCGATGATACAATTCGGTGGCTGGAAGGTCAGTCGGATGAACTGGTCAGGAAGCACAATTCCGACGGAGGTTCCGATGCTTCCTGAGGATTTTGATCGCGAAGAGTTCATCGCCCGGCTCCGGGTAAAGCATATGCGCATCCTTGCGCCCGGTATCGAATTCGGCGTCGAGGATGGCTGGCTGCCGCTTATCGCTGACGCTCTCGGGAAGATCGAGTTGGCTCTGGAAATCCATGGTTGGACCAAAAAAACTGTCGTCAAGCAGATCAAAGAAAAGTTGGGCGAACTCCGGATTTACGTTCGGCCGCGCCGAGAGTCGGCAAGCTACCCAAATGCGCTCGTCGCCGATCTTGAGATCATTCGCAACCTCGTGACCCAGGGGTCACGCCTGACCTGCGAAATCTGCGGTGAACCCGGCCGGATCGACAGCTTTGCGGGCTATTACCAGTGCCTTTGCGAACGGCATGCCGATCAGCGCCGTGCGTGGATCGCAGGCGGACGAAAAGGAGATGTCTTCAATGACTGAGACCGTCCGCATTCGCTCGCCTGAACACCAGTACCTGATCGACGCCCGAATTCGAGAGGCAGACCTGATCAAAGGAGTCGTCCACGCATACATTGTCGAAACACGACACCTGCCGTTCGCCGACCGGAATAATTCTGATCGCCGTAAGTCTTTCTCGATGCCGTATTTCGAGCATCTGTTCGGCATCGAAAAAGCATTCGTGATCGCACAAGCGACGATGAAAATCAGCGATGTGATCTGGAAGATCGAGCGTCAGCGTCAGGAGAATGCCGATGCCTAATCGAATGGTAGGCGACCGCATCGTTCCTGATCGCCGCAAACCGATCAGCTTGGAGCCGCTCCAGGAAGCAGCGGAGCCGTTGCTGCTGCAGTTGTATCCGGGAATTTACACGCGAGCGGAAGTCGATATCGATCAGATTTGGAGGTTGTTTTACGACGGCGTCTGGCGTGAGCACGGCGATGAGATCATTGCCGATATCCACGGGTTCGCGGATATCTACCCGGCCGACGAGCAGCGGACTGACGGCGTAATCAAGGCGTGGGCCGCCGACTGCGGGGAGAAGCTGGAAGGCGAGTATTCGCAATCATATTATCGCGTCGCTGTGGAAGTCGGACTTCTCGCATATGTCAAACAGATGCGCGAGCTGCAACAAAGGATGCACTGTGAGCAGGGATGGAATCGGCTCATCGAGCGGTTTCATGCGGCGTGCATCGGGCAGCCGGGATACGGCTTCCTCGGCGCTCATGAAAAATGGGGTGGGCTCCGCATCACTTATCGATGTGCTAAGGCAGCGAATAAAGGATGCCGGGAAGCCGAGCAGGTTGCCGTCGAACAGGCTGCCGTGACCTGTGAAGTGTGTGGCAGTCCTGGCGAGTTACGTCGGACAGCTTGGCGAAAAACGCTGTGCGACCGGCACTTCAGGAGCCGTCACGATGGCTGACCTCCTGACATGTCGCGAAGCAGCCCAGCTCTTGAACATCGACCTCTTGAATCTCGTCGATATCCTTGCAGTCGGCGATATCGTCCCGACCGAACCAGACGGTCTAGCCGGATCAGAGGTCTGGGCAAGGAACGAAGAAATCCGGCTTTGTGAAACCGATATCGATCTGATCAAAGCCGAGCTTCGCCGCCGCCAGTTCGCGGATTTCAAGCGCGACTACGTCGATGTCTATCAACAAGATGAAAAGCCTGGGGCCCGGGGTCTTGAGTTCGGACCGGGCTGGCTCGGCGTCCTAACAGCCTACGCAGATGGTCTGCGGGCACTCAATGCAAAGTGGAACAATTCGCATGCACAGCTGAGATGGGGCAAGGAAAAATTCGGCGCTTTGCATTTGTATTCTGACTATCTGCTCGCTACAAAAATCGAAGTCATCAATCTTCATCGAGAAGCTTATAAATCAAGCCTGCAGACCTGTCAGGAATGCGGCTTACCAGCCCGCCTACGATTCGGGCATTCGATTTGCCTTACCCTTTGCGACCGGCACAAGCACACCATCGGCGAGCCAGACCCTACCCGAGACGGGATCATTCTCGATCTGAATGCGTGGATGCTCGAACAGAGAGATTAAAAATGAAACCTCTGAGAGCCGCCAACGCTGAACTGATCGACTACACAACGACCCTCGAATTTTTGTGCGGACACCTCATCGGCAAAGGCTGCTCGGTTGTTCTCGATGAGCACCAGTATCCTGTCCTCGTCAGCTTTCTCGAACGGATTGCGGCCGTGGGAGATATCAATTTCCAACTGGAAATGTGCGTCGATCACCGCCCGGGGTATTCAGTTTCCTGGGACAATGATGGCAGCGAAGCACAAGATCGCGATGTCGACCGGCTCATGGAGGAACTCGTTCAAAGCCTCGGCTTCGTATCGGACTCGATTAAGCGGACGGGCTTCATCTCCGACACTGACGACATGCAACACGACGACGATATCGATGCCAACCCTGACAATCTCCGGGCTTCCATCCGTCGATACGCTCATGTCCACGGCTGCACGCCTGAATGGATCGCGCGGCAGCTGAAGCTCGATCTCGATTTCGTGATCCAGGAAATCCAGGCATCTTCACGTCCGGACAGAACCTAATCCCGACTAGCAACCAATTTGACTAATGCCGAATTCGCCACGAGATAGGCTGCCGTAGTTCCACCGGGACTTCTTCTCCGGACAGCAGGAGCCGCAGCATTTCGGCCTGGCGGGCTTCTTCGGCTGGGTCGGGTGGCGGTTCCTGGATATCGTAGAGGGACACGAGTTCGTAGATCACGCCCAAATAATCGACGTCGAGCAACTCCATGGCCTCATCTCTATGCATACCGCCGTGCTTGTACCGCTCCAGGACATCGACGATCTGGTCATCCGACATACGTGCCCGGACCTTGGTGATGGCGGTCTCGTAGCCTTTGCGAACTCTTGTCAGATCAGGCGGTGTCATAGGATTACATTCCGTTGGCGGCCGACAGGATTGTCCAAGGGCTGATTTCGACACGCTAGTGCGAATGCATATCGACGGCAAGACGGTTGCTCAGATCGCGACCGCTCTCGAACTGTTCGGGCGGTCGCAACGAAAGGGTCGGTCTTTATGCGTTCAGCAGAGACGAGCTGCAGGAGCCGGGAGTAGCCGTGAGGACATGCCTCAATCCCGACGGGCCGCATCTGTTCGTGTCGACTGGAATTCACAACTGTACATCTTCGGACTGCAAGAAGACGCGAATTTTTCAGGCTGCGTAGAATAGATTTTCTACGTCATCGGATCAGTAATCTCGCAAGAATTTCAGCTTATTTGCTGATCGTATTTTAAATCAGTCAGTTGACGACCAATTGTTAAAATGCTTCCAAACAAATGTCGGTGACAACAGCTTTGTGGCCGACATTTGTTTTCAACTGATTGAAATCATTTTGCTTTTTGTTTTAAAGCATTGATCCCCCGCTGATCGACAGTTATGTTCCTCGCGTCAACAACAGGAACCCCAGACAATATGGATAATGCAAACGACCTCGCGAGCAGCGTGGCGGCTATAGTCGCGCGTTCAAAGCAAACACGAGTGATGCTTGAGAAAGTCCGAAAGCATATCAACCTGGTCTACCCTTCAGACGAAGCGACCTTCAAATTGAGGGATGCTCTTTGCTTGCCAGTCCTTGGCGGCATCATGCGCAGCAGCGAGAAGAATACTCCTAGCCCGACCTTTACGAAAGCTAGCCTCGAACTCGCGATTAAAAAGGGACAGCTGAAACCTACCTGGAAACTCGGCAAGCTGCACGTCCGCGTCGGTGATGTGAAAGCGTGGATTGCGGCTTCGGACAAGGAATTTACCGCGCCATCTATCCGGCTCGTCTACGAAGCTCCCGAGATCAGGTCCAACCGGCAAAAACAGCAGGCGATCTCGTCGCAGGAACAGCTCAAGGCCAAGCTGGTTGCTGCCAAGGCCGCGCAAAAGAAGGAGAGAAAGTGATGGGAAGAACAGCTAAACCTGCACGCGCCTGGTTCGATGAGGCTTCCAAGAAATGGCACATTCGCGACGGTAGCGTGAAATTTTCGTTGGGGTTCGGCAAGGATGTGTCTGATCACAAAGCCCGCTGTGAAGCCGCCCTCCGGAAATATCTGGGCGAGAAGGAGGTTGGTGACAGGCTGAAGGTGAGGAACCAGGATGTTGGTGATGTCTTGATCACTGACGTTCTGAACCTCTACCTTGATGTCAGGCATCTAAAATACAAGCCTGACAGGCACTTCCCAAATCCATTGGCGCGGCCTGAGGATACCATCAACCGCGTCTTGCTTCTCAGCGAGTTCTGGGCCGGGAAAACGGTTGCCGATATCGATGAGGACAGCCGCGACGAGTTCACCGACTTCCTGCATGAGAAGTCGGTTGAACGAGCCAGGGCGCTATCGGAACGGCGGTGGCAAGAGTGGACTGCTCGCAAGGAGCAGCTCGACGCTGCAGCTGAGGCCCGCGAGAAGCGTCGCATACAGGAGCGACGGAAGAGCCTGCCTGAACCGAGAAAGAAGGTGCCACCACCACCGCCCGTTTTTAATCCGAACAGTGTTGAATTCAAGGACAAGGCATCCACGCGATATCTTGAGGACATGCGTTCAGCGATCACGGTCGCCGTCAGAAAGAAGATGCTGAAGTATGCCGTACCGGTTCCGTTGCCAGCGAAATATCTAGGCCGACAGGCGGTATTCACGAAGGATGAGATTCAACGGCTCATTGATCACGCAGCGGCAAAGCGCGGCACTGGCTGGATCAACAAGAAGCCGGTCAAAGATTTACCGATTTGGGAACATCTCTCCAGATTTATGATCATGGCGATTTACACCGGCAGCCGAAAATCAAAGCTCACGCGAGCCAGCTTCAACGATGAGCCTGATAGGCCATGGATCGAGCTTCGCCAAGTCCGCAATTCGAAGACCGGTAACTTGGAGTGGCGCGGTTTCTTCCATCGTCTGGGCAAGGAAGAAGTCCGATACGAAAAGAAGCGAGCACCAGGGATCGAAATTCCTCTGGTGCTGGTCCGTCATCTTGTCGAGTGGAAGCAACAAGGGATCATCTATCCGTGCGCTTTCCCATACAGCGCCGATGGCCAAGAGCAGCCGGGTGAGATTGCCCGAGCAATGCGAAAGTGCATCAGGGAGGTTTTCGGCCAGGACACTAAGAAGGTTATCCATACATTCAGGCATACCGCTGCGACGTGGTTGGTCGGCCGTCCTGAGCTGCCGATGGCGGCCATCGCAAGCTATCTCGGCATGTCAATCGAGGTCTTGATGCGGACTTATAATCACCTTCGAAAGGGTGATCACGTCATGGTCGGTAAAGCTTTTACGGACGGAAAGGCAGGAGAAGAGTTTGCCGACGACTACGACTACTCAACCCTTGATTTTGTTGATCTGACCGAAAACGCCCGACAGAAATCGACAGAAATCGACAGAAATCGACAGATTGGGAATGAATGAGAATGAACAGGAATCGACAGGATCGGAAAAAAGTGCAATAGAAACAAGGAAAGATGCAGCGTGAGCAAGCGGGTGGTTTGCGGAAATGGGTCGTTCGGGACGTGGGGGTCGGAGGTTCGAATCCTCTCACTCCGACCAGATAGAACTCTGGCTTTCCAGAGGGTCCTTTCTCCCGAAGTTTTTCCGATCAAATTGCAGTCCCAGTGGACCGCTATCCGGCTGACTATGCCGAGCTTTGCACGGCGTATTGCTCTTATCCACAACCCGCACTTTAACGGGGCAAAAATATACTAGGTCCCGACATGCCATTGCTGCATCATGGCGGCGGGAACCTGTAACTTGTCGAAAGATTTCCCGGCTCAGGAACCGCTTCGGGTGGTAGCCTGCACTCGGGCGTGGAGAGGGCCGCAGAACGTATGCCGCCTAGACGCGCCAGATCGGAACGGGTGACCCTGCTCGACGTTGCAAACGTCCTCGGGATCAGCTCGATCACCGTGTCCCGCGCCCTACGAGAACCGGAAAAGGTGTCCGAGCCGCTTCGGCAGAAGATCCTTCGCCAGGTGGAGCAGATGGGTTACGTGCCCGATCTTGCAGCCCGGGCGCTCGCAAGCCGCCATAATGGCATTATCGGGGTTCTGGCGCCGGCGCTGACCAATCATGCCTATCTCGGCATCATGAGCGGCATTGAGGAACGGGTGCGCGATACGGATTTCCGTATTCAATATGCCAATACCAACCACGATGCGGACCAGGAATACCGTCAGGTCAAGCTCTTCCTGTCACAGCATCCGGCCGGCATCCTGCTGACGGGGTTGCAGGACCAGCGGGTCAGCGATCTGCTTGAGCGCGCGCCGTGCCCGGTGGTTCAGATCGTCGATCTCAACCTGCTGCCCTCGGGTATCGCGGTCGGTATCAACCACCGCGAGGCGGCGGAAACTGCGACGCGCCATCTGCTTGCCTGCGGATATCGCCGCATCGGCCTGATCGGCGGCAGCCGCGATCTTCGCGCCCAGCGGCGTCATGACGGTTATGCGCTGGCGATGCAGGAGGCGGGGCTCTACGATCCGAGCCTCGTCATGACCGAGCACAAGCAGACCAGCATGCAGCTCGGCTGCGACCTCTTCAAGCGGCTGCTGGAAACGGCGCCCGATGTCGACGCGGTATTCTGCCAGAACGACGATCTTGCGCTCGGCGCTCTGTTCGAGGCGCAACGGGCGGGCCTGCGCGTGCCGGATGATTTCGGGATCTGCGGCTATAACGACCTGGATTTCGCGCTCTGCGCCGAGCCGAGGCTGACGACCGTCCGCGTGCCGCGTTTCCAGATGGGCTATCAGGCCGCGGATCTCATCGTCCGGGCCATCAACGACGAATGCCTGCCGAGCCGCGTCATCCAGCTGCCGTTCGAACTCGTCCAGCGCGGTTCGACGCGGCCGCTCGCCTGACGGGGGCCTGGCAACAAAAAAGGGACCTTCCGGCCCCTTTTCCATTTCCTGCCGATCGAAACGATCAGATATCGCCGCCGGCGTTGGAGAAAAGCTCTGCCGCCTGCTTGGCGGTCATCCGCTTGACCTCGGTCTCGTCGCGGCGGTTGGCGAAGAGTTCGCTTGCCATCAGCTGCTCGGCAAGATCCGCCGGCAGCGACAGCACGACGCGCTGGCCTTCGCCTCCCTGGCCACGATGGATGCCGCCGACCTCGCTGCGCTTGGCGGTAATCATGCCGCCCGCCACCGTGTTCAGCGTATCCGGATCGATCAGGATGAAGGCGCCTGTCGAGCGGTTCTGCTCGTAAGCGTCAAAGACCGCCAGTTCCTCGAAGGAAAGGCGTACCTTGCCGATCGCGTTCATGGCGAGCGTCGAGGCATGCGGCTGCCACTTGCCGGTGGCAAGCTCGAGCTGGCTGATCGGTTCGACCGCGACGCGCTGGCGGCGCGAACCGCTCTTCAGCCAGTAGCGTTTTCCGGGCTCGATGCCGCCCGGCTGCAGTGACACGAGCTGGGCGTCGAAATGGTGGCCGGTCATCGGCTGGCCGTCGAGCGAAACGATCACGTCGCCGCGCGCCACGTCCACCTGCCGGTCGAGGACCAGCGTGATGGCGTCGCCCGCCACCGCAGCGTTGCGCACCAGGTCGAAGGTGACGATCCGGCTGACATTGGCGACCGTGCCGGAAGGCAGGATGACGACCGAGTCGCCCGGCTTAACCGAGCCGCCCGCGACAGTCCCCTGATAGCCGCGAAAACTCTCGCCGGGACGCACGACGCGCTGCACCGGCAGGCGGAAGCCGCCGGCCTGGGTGGAACGCGCGGTCGCCAGCTCCAGTGTCTCGACCAGGGTCGGGCCGTCATACCAGGGCATCGAGGCGTCGGCCGGATAAACGACGTTTTCGCCCTTGAGCGCCGACATCGGGATGGCGGTGATCTGGCGTACGCCGAGCGACAGGGCGAATTCGCGGAAATCGTGCGAGATCCTGTCGAAGATTGCCTTGTCGTAGTTGACGAGGTCGATCTTGTTGACCGCGAGCACGAACTGGCGGATGCCCATCAGGGCGGCGATCGTCGCGTGCCGGCGGGTCTGTTCGAGAAGCCCGGCGCGGGCGTCGGCAAGCAGGATGGCGAGATCGGCGGTCGAGGCGCCGGTCGCCATGTTACGGGTATATTGCTCATGGCCGGGCGTATCGGCGACGATGAACGAACGCCGGTCGGTCGAGAAATAACGGTAGGCGACGTCGATGGTGATGCCCTGTTCGCGCTCGGCCTGCAGGCCGTCGAGCAGCAGGGCGAAGTCCGGCAGGCCAAGGTCGTTCTGGCCACCCGAGTCGCGGGCAAGCGTCGCGGCCTGGTCTTCCTTGACCGCCTTGGTGTCCCAGAGCAGCCGGCCGATCAGCGTCGACTTGCCGTCGTCGACGGAGCCGCAGGTGATGAGGCGCAGCGGGCGCGTGTCGCGCACCGCCTTCAGGGGTTCTGCGAAGGGCAGGATAGTCGCCGAGGCGTTTTGGGCGGGAGCGGTCATCTCAAAAATATCCTTCGCGCTTCTTCTTTTCCATCGAGCCGGACTGGTCGCGGTCGATCGCGCGGCCCTGGCGTTCGGAAACGGTGGCGATTTCGAGCTCGGCGATCACCTCTTCGAGGTTGGAGGCGGTCGAGCGGATGGCGCCGGTCAGCGGAAAGCAGCCGAGCGTGCGGAAACGGATCATGCCCTGCTGCACGGTTTCGCCGGGCAGCAGTTCAAGCCGCGGATCCTCGGCAAGGATCATCATCCCGTCGCGCTCCACATAGGGGCGTTCGGCGGCGTAATAGAGCGGCACGAGCGGAATGTCCTCCGCCTGGATGTAGCGCCAGATGTCGACCTCGGTCCAGTTGGAGAGCGGGAAGGCGCGCACGCTTTCCCCTTTCCGGACCATGCCGTTATAAACGTTCCACAGTTCCGGGCGCTGGTTGCGCGGATCCCATTTGTGGTCCGGGGTGCGGAACGAATAGATGCGTTCCTTGGCGCGGGAGGCCTCCTCGTCGCGCCGGGCGCCGCCGAAGGCCGCGTCGTAGCCGCCGGCATCCAGCGCCTGGCGCAGGGCCTCGGTCTTCATGATGTCGGTATAGAGCGCCGAGCCGTGGCTGAACGGCGAGATGCCTTCCTCGGCGCCGCGCGGATTGGTGTGGACCACCAGGTCGAGATCGTATTTCTCGGCGATCTGGTCGCGGAACTCGATCATCTCCTTGAACTTCCACGTCGTATCCACGTGCAGCAGCGGGAAGGGGACGCGGCCGGGATAAAAGGCCTTGCGCGCGAGATGCAGCAGGACGGACGAGTCCTTGCCGATCGAATAGAGCATGACGGGTTTTTCGAATTCCGCCGCCACTTCGCGAAAGATGTGGATCGCTTCGTTTTCGAGGGCCTTCAGATGCGGATCGAGCGGCGGTCTGGAAACGGGCGGGTTCTTCACTTCCGTTTCCTGTACTGACAATGGCATTTCGGTCTCCGGGTAGTCTCTAGAAACAAACAAGAAGGGCTTCAGTTCGCTTGGGGCGAAGGTTCTGCGATCGATTGAGCGGCGTTTTCCGGCACATGCAGGCCGCATTCGCGCTTTTCGTCGTTTTCCCACCACCAGCGGCCGGCGCGCTCGGGCTCGCCGGGCTTGATGGCGCGGGTACAGGGTTCGCAGCCGATCGACGGATAACCGCGCTTGTGCAGCGGGTTGACCGGGATGGCTTCGGAAGCCACATGGGCATTGATCGTCTCGATGTCCCAGTCGGCCAGCGGGTTGATCTTGATCAGGTTGCGCTCGGCGTCGTATTCGGCAAATGGGGTCGTGGCGCGGTTGCCCGACTGGCCGCGGCGAAGGCCGGTAACCCAGACGTCGGCGCCAGCTAAGGCCTTGGCGAGAGGCTTCAGCTTGCGCACATGACAGCAGGCATGGCGGGCTTCGACGCTGTCGTAGAAGCCGTTGAGCCCGTATTTCGCCGCGTATGCGTCCACGTCGTCCTGTTCCGGCCGGAAGCGACGGATCTCGATGCCGTAGCGCTCCTCGGTCTCGCCGATTAGGTCGACGGTTTCCTTGAACAGCCGCCCGGTTTCGAGCGTCGAGACTTCGACCAGCAGGCGGTGCGTGCCGATCGCCGCGGTGATTACCTGGTCCTCGATGCCGAGCGATGTGGTGAACACGGCGTGGCCGAGTTCGGCGGCAAGCGCCAGGCGCCCGGCAAGATCCAGGCTTTCGAGCTTTGCGTCGAGGGTAGCGGCCAGTCCCGAACGGTCCTTGCCGGCGGCATCGTGCAGTGTCATGGGTCTTCTTCCGTGAGCAATTGCTGGATTATCCGGATTCCGCGCGCGCAAGGACAGGAAAACCCGTTTCTTCCCATGGTGATGCGGAGCAAATATCTCTCCAAAGCGACGCTCACACAGAAAACCTGCCGCCTTAACCAAAAGTGACCGATTTTATCCCCGAAACCCCTGCATTGGTTTGTATTTTCTCGTGATTTGAGATATTGCGGGAACATGTCTCCGGGGCTCTGTTTCCCCTGGCGGATATGCAGCCCCTGAGCGCCCTTCCGGCGCCCCCGTGGATGCCCCGAACGAAGCTGAAGTGAGCGGCGCCGTGAGGACTATTTCCTTGCGGCGGCGCTATTGTCGATGGTTGCGTGATGATATCCCAGAAAGCGAAATATGCCCTTCGGGCCCTGGCCGCCCTGGCACAGGCCGATCCCGAAGCGCCGATGCTGATTTCCGAGATTGCCCTCCAGCAGAGCATTCCGAAGAAATTCCTGGAACAGATCCTGCTCGACCTCAAACGCTCCGGTATCGTCGTTTCCCGCCGCGGCAAGCAGGGCGGTTATCTTCTCCTGAAACCCGCCGACGCCATCACCTTCGGCGAAGTTCTGCGCCTGGTCGACGGCCCGATCGCGCCGCTGCCCTGCCTCTCGCAGACCGCCTACCGCAAATGCGAGGATTGCGACGGCGAACACCTCTGCGAAATCCGCCACGTCTTCGCCCGCGTCGCCGACGCGACCCGCGACGTGCTGTTCAACACCACGATCGCCGATGCCGTCGAAGGCGCCGGCGACGCCAAGCCGCCGGTCAGGGAACTGCTGACGGCTTGAGGTTTCTGGTTTCGGCTTGGTGATGTACCAAAATTTGGTATGATGGCGAGGCAGGAGGCAGCATGGCTCGAAATACATCCATCTCACTCGGCGATCATTTCGCCAGCTTCATCGACATGCAGGTCGAAAGCGGCCGCTATGGTTCGGCAAGCGATGTCGTCAGGGCAGGCCTGCGCCTGCTTGAAGAACATGAGGCCCGGGTCAAGGCTTTACAGGACGCTCTGATTGCCGGTGAAGAGTCTGGCTCGCCACAACCCTTTGATAATCAGGCATTTCTGAATCGGATACGAGAGCGTCATGGCCGCTAAAGGCCGGGACTATAAGCTTTCACCGCTCGCGGAAGAGGATATTGAGGATATTTGGGGTTACACGGTCGAAACGTGGTCTTGGGAACAGGCCGAGCGCTACCACGATGAACTGATCTCAACTCTGGAAGGATTGGCGGCAGGGCGGAAACTCGGTCGACCGGTTGATATTCGGCAAGGGTATTTCAAATATTCCGTCGGTGCGCATTGTGTTTTCTATCGGTTTTCCGAAAGCGCGATCGATATTATCCGCATCCTCCATCAGAAGATGGACGTCAGCCGACACCTCTAGTATCGCGCAAGTCGCCCGTAAAACCCTCCTCCCGCGCCTCAAAATCCCGATTATGGCGGGATTGTGATTTTGCAAACCGCCCGTTTGCCAACGCGGGCGTTCTGTCCATGTCGTGAGGGTTAATGGTTTCTTTGTCGTCGCGGGCCGTCAAAGGGAAACAGTTTTGCCTTCTTGCCCGCCTCGATTGACTAAGACGACCCAACCGATAGTGTTTCGGCAGAACCACAGGAGGGAACCTCATGTTCAATTTTGCCCCGGGATTGGGCCGGCGACTGGGTGCTCGTTTGGGCGCCGTCGCACTTGGTCTGTCCCTGACGACCGGCATCTCGGTCGGGATCGTCGCGCCGGCTTTTGCCCAAAGCCAGCTTCTCAACGTCTCCTACGATCCGACCCGCGAGCTCTACAAGGACTTCAACGTCGCCTTCGCGAAATACTGGAAGGCGCAGGGCGGCGACGACGTGACGATCCGCCAGTCGCATGGCGGTTCCGGCGCGCAGGCCCGCTCCGTCATCGACGGTCTGGAGGCCGATGTCGTGACGCTGGCGCTCGAAAGCGACATCAACGCGATCGAGAAGTCCGGCAAGATCAAGGCCGGCTGGCGTGATCGGCTGCCGAACCATGCATCGCCCTACACGTCGACGATCGTCTTCCTCGTCCGCAAGGGCAACCCGAAGGGGATCAAGAACTGGGGCGACCTAGTGAAGGGCGACGTTGCGATCGTCACGCCGAACCCCAAGACCTCGGGCGGTGCCCGCTGGAACTACCTTGCCGCCTGGGCCTGGGCGAACGAGGAGTACAAGGGCGATCAGGCCAAGATCAAGGCCTATGTCGGCGAGCTCTATAAGCGCGCTCCGGTCCTCGATACCGGCGCCCGCGGCTCGACGGTCACCTTCGCCCAGCGCCAGATCGGTGACGTGCTGCTCGCCTGGGAAAACGAGGCCTATCTCGCCGGCGCGGAATTCGGCAAGGATGCCTTCGAGATCGTCGTTCCGCCGATTTCGATCCTCGCCGAGCCGCCGGTCGCGGTCGTCGACGCCACCGTCGATTCCAAGGGTACCCGCAAGCAGGCGGAGGCCTATCTGCAGTATCTCTACTCCGATGAAGGCCAGAACATCGCGGCGAAGCACTTCTATCGTCCTTCGAAGCCCGATGTGGTAAAGCCGGATTTGTTGAAGGCCCTGCCGAACATCAAGCTCGTCACAATCGACGATCCGATCTTCGGCGGTTGGAAGAAGGCGCAGCCCGAACATTTCGGTGACGGCGGCATTTTCGACCAGATCTACAAGCCCGGTAAGTAAGTCGGAATATTAAATGATCCATAACGCCACTGCCTCACCGGCAAAGTGGCGACTGAAACGGCCGAGCATCATCCCGGGTTTCGGGTTGACGCTCGGCTTTTCGCTCGCCTACCTGTCGATAATTATCCTGATCCCCGTTGCCGGCCTGCTTTGGCGTACCGCCGGGCTTGGCTGGAGCGGGTTTTTCGCCGTTCTGACCGACCGGCGCACGCAGGACGCACTTTATATATCCTTCGGCACGGCCTTTGTGGCCGCGCTGGTCAATGTCGTCTTCGGCACCGTCGTCGCCTGGGTGCTGACCCGTTACAATTTCCCCGGTCGCCGGCTGATCGATGCGATCGTCGACCTGCCGTTCGCGTTGCCGACGGCGGTCGCCGGTATCGCGCTTGCAGCGCTCTATGCGCCGAACGGCTGGGTCGGTTCGCTGTTCATGCCGTTCCGCATCGCATTCACGCCGCTCGGCATCGTCGTCGCGCTGGTCTTCATCGGCCTTCCCTTCGTGGTGCGCACCGTGCAGCCGGTCATGGAAGAACTGGATCGCGAGGTGGAGGAAGCCGCAGCCACGCTCGGCGCCAATCGCTTCCAGACCATTTCGAGGGTGATCCTGCCGGGGCTGACGCCGGCGATCCTGACCGGTTTTGCGCTCGCCTTCGCCAGAGGCGTCGGCGAATACGGCTCGGTCATCTTCATTGCCGGCAACATCCCTTACGTCTCGGAGATCGCGCCGCTCCTCATCGTCATCCGGCTGGAGGAGTTCAACTATGCGGGTGCGACGGCGATCGCCACTATCATGCTGATCATCTCCTTCGTGATGCTCTTCATCATCAACCTCATCCAGGCCTGGAACCGAAGGAGATACGGCAATGTCTGAAGTCTCCCGCTCCGCGCTCGGCAAACCGCCGGCCTTCCGCAATCCCGCTGACGAGCGGCCGCTCGCAAAGATACTGCTGATCGGGCTGGCGCTGGTTTTCCTCGCCTTCTTCCTGCTCCTGCCGCTGGTTTCCGTCTTTGTGGAAGCGTTTCGCAAGGGCTGGTCGGAATATTGCGAGGCGTTGATCGAGCCCGACGCGGCGGCAGCGATCCGCCTGACGCTTCTGGTGGCGGCGATTTCCGTTCCGCTCAACCTCGTCTTCGGGCTCTGCGCCTCCTGGGCGATCGCCAAGTTCGAGTTCAAGGGCAAGTCCTTCCTGATCACCCTGATCGACCTGCCGTTCTCGATCTCGCCGGTCATTTCCGGCCTGGTCTACGTGCTGCTCTTCGGCTCCAACAGCCTGCTTGGCCCGATCCTCAAGAGCCAAGGCATCACCATCCTGTTTGCCGTGCCGGGCATCGTGCTCGCCACGGTCTTCGTCACCTTTCCCTTCGTCGCGCGCGAGCTGATCCCGCTGATGGAGGACCAGGGCACCGGCGACGAGGAGGCGGCGCTGTCGCTCGGCGCATCCGGCTGGCAGACCTTCTGGTATGTGACGCTGCCGAACATCAAGTGGGGCCTGCTCTACGGCGTGCTCCTCTGCAATGCCCGCGCCATGGGCGAGTTCGGCGCCGTCTCGGTCGTCTCGGGCCATATCCGCGGCCTCACCAACACCATGCCGCTGCATGTGGAGATACTCTATAATGAGTATAACTTCGTCGCGGCCTTCGCGGTGGCCTCGCTGCTGGCCTTGCTGGCGCTCGTCACCCTTGCATTGAAAACTCTTCTCGAACTTCGGTTCGGAGCCGGCGCTGCCGGCGGCAGGCATTGAAAGGTCAAAGACCAGATGGAAGTCACCATCAACAATATCCGCAAGGAATTCGAGCGTTTCCCGGCGCTGAACGACGTGTCGCTGAAGATCGCGTCCGGCGAACTGATCGCGCTGCTCGGCCCGTCCGGCTCCGGCAAGACGACGCTCCTGCGTCTCATCGCCGGCCTCGATTTCCCGACATCGGGCAAGATCTTCTTCGGCGATCAGGACGCGTCGCACCATTCGGTGCAGGAGCGCAATGTCGGCTTCGTCTTCCAGCATTATGCGCTGTTCCGGCACATGACCGTCGCCGAGAATATCGGCTTCGGCCTCAAGGTCCGGCCGACCGCCAGCCGCCCGCCGAAGACGGAAATCCGCCGCCGCGTCTCCGAGCTCCTGGAGATGGTCCAGCTCGGCGGGCTCGAGAAGCGTTATCCGAACCAGCTTTCCGGCGGACAGCGCCAGCGCGTCGCACTTGCCCGCGCCATGGCGATCGAGCCGCGCATCCTGCTGCTCGACGAACCTTTTGGCGCCCTAGACGCCAAGGTACGCAAGGAATTGCGCCGGTGGCTGCGGGAATTCCACGACCGCACCGGCCACACCACCGTCTTCGTCACCCATGACCAGGAAGAGGCGCTGGAACTCGCCGACCGCGTCGTGGTCATGAGCCAGGGCAAAATCGAGCAGGTTGGCTCGGCCGACGACGTCTACGACCGGCCAGGCTCCCCCTTCGTCTTCTCCTTTATCGGCGAGTCCTCGCAGCTCCCGGTCGAGGTAAGGGACGGCACCATGCTCTTCCAGGGCCAGCCGATCGGCATTGCTGAGGCGGGCGACGGGGTAGGGGAGCTGTTCTTCCGGCCGGAAGACGTGACGCTTGTCGACGCGCCAGATGCGCTGTTCGGCAAGGTCACCGCCTGCCGCCGCCTCGCCGGCACCCGCATCGCCGAGATCGACATCGCCAATGACGGCCACGCCCCGTATCATGTCGAGGTGGAGGTGCCGCTGCATGCGCCGATCGAACTCGGCAGCGAAACACGCTTCCGTCCGACACGCTGGAAGGTTTTCCGCAAATAGCTTTTCTGCAGCCTCAAGATGACGGCGGTCGCCCGTACACGCTGCGGCATATGTGGTGCCGCAGAAATCGCAGTGCACGCGCGGTTGTTGCGTGGCGTTTTTACCTTAATCACGGAAAGTTTTTCAAAATTGATATGTGTCAATTGTTGATTGACGCAGAACAGGTAAGAACCTTTTGGGCGCAAGCTCTGACGAAATGCAGGCCTAACGCTTATTTCCGCGACGGATAACCTATGGCAGACATTGCCCACCTCGAAGAACCCTCGGAGCCGGTCGCCGGCTCGCCCGCAAAACAGTCGGCACAATCGGCCATCTCCATGGGGAGGGTGCTGATTGATCGCCTGACTCCCGATACGGGCATTCTCCTGTCTTTCGGTTTCGTTCTGTTCGTGATGGCGCTTGGCGTGAGTGTTTTCCTCGAGGAAAATCTGGTGAGGCTCGGCTGGAGCCTGCTTCTGTCGAACACCAATATTCAAGCGCCGACCGGCCTGGCGCTGACGCTCCTGATCGGCACGCTTGCCACCAACCGGCTGCGGCGCCCGCGGCGCTGCCGCAAGCCGCCGGCGAGCGACGAAATGAACCGCGCCGTCGAAATCCTCGCCACCCAGCCGAATGCGAGCGCCGGTCTCGTCCGCCTCGGCGACAAGAAGCTGCTTTTTTCCGATTGCGGCAACGCGTTCATCATGTACGCCCAGCAGGGCCGTTCCTGGGTGGCGCTGTTCGATCCCATCGGCCCCGGCAGCGCCTGGTCCGGCCTGACGCTGAAATTCATGGAACATGCCCGCAAGTCGGGTTGCCGCGCCGTTTTCTATCAGGTCTCCCCGGACTTCTTGCCGCTCACCGTCGAATCCGGGTTGAAGCCTTACAAGCTCGGCGAACAGGCGGTGGTTGACCTGACGAACTTCGACCTCAAGGGTGGCACTCGGATCAGGCTTCGGCGCGCCGTCAACCGCGCGGTTCGCGATGGTCTTGAGTTTTCGATGATCGAGGCAGATGACGTGCCTGCAGTTCTCGATGAACTCCGGTCCGTCTCGCGCGCGTGGCTGACGGCCCAGAATGCCACGGAAAAAGGCTTTTCGCTCGGAACCTTCCAGCCTCAATACGTGGCGACCGGCCCGGTTGGCGTCATCCGCATCGAGGGCAAGATTGTTGCCTTCGCCAACGTCCTTTCGACCGGCTCCGCCGGGGACGCCTGCATCGACCTGATGCGCCACCTGCCGAATGCTCATCAGGGCATGATGGTCTTGCTGTTCGTGCGGATCATGGAGCATTTGAAGGCTGCAGGCTTTCGCACCCTTAACCTCGGCATGGCGCCGCTTGCCGGCCTTTCGACCCACAGCAAGGCGCCGCTCTGGAACCACGTGGGCGAACGCATCTTCCAGAATGGCGAGCGTTTCTACAATTTCCGCGGCGTGAGGTTGTTCAAGGACAAGTTCGATCCGGAATGGCAGCCGCGTTACATCGCCGTCTCCGGCCGTGGCCTGCCGGTCGTTTCACTGGTCGACGTTACCATGCTGATCGGCGGCGGGCTGAAGGGCATCCTTCGCAGATGAAGGTTCTGCCGATCATTGTTGCAGGCATCACCTTCGTCGCTGCCATCGTCAATATCGTCTCCGACCCGGACCTGAAGGCCAAAAGCTTGCCGACCGACCGGATTTCCTTTCCCGAAACCAAGGCGACCGGAGTGGTCGTGCTGCTTTCGGGCGGCGAGGGGTGGTCGGACCGCGAGGAGCGCACGTCCGAGGCGCTGGTCAGGGACGGCGCCCTGGTGGTCGGCGTGGATATTCGCGATTATTACGGGGCGCTCGAGGAAGAGCGGGACGACTGCCTTTATCTGGTTTCCGACATCGAAGACGTGACGCGCCAACTGCACCGCTCGGCCGATATCGCCACCTATCATCCGCCGGTCGTGGCAGGCATTGGTGACGGCGGTACGTTGGCGCTGGCCATTGCCGCCCAGACACCGGATTCGACGATCGCCGAGACGCTTGCCATCGACCCTCGGACCGCCATCCCGCTGTCGACCATCCTCTGCACCCCGGCGCCAAAGACCCCGGTCCCCGGCGGCACGGTCTACGGCCTGACCGAAGGCGATCTTCCCAATCCCGTCCGGATCGTCTTCACCCCCGAGGCCGACGCGGCGGGCCGCATCCACACGGAAAATCTGAAAATCACCCATCCCGCGATCGAGTACCGGGAAACGGCTGGGGCCGCGGATGTAGCCCTGCTGGAGAATACATCGGCCACCGTCCGGCGGCTCGCCCAGTCCGCTTCGCCGCTCAATCTGCCGATAGTGCCGATCCATGCGACGCCGAAGCACAATACCATGGCGATCATCTATTCCGGCGACGGCGGCTGGCGCGATATCGACCAGCAACTTGGCGCCTATCTTAAGGAAGAGGGCATCCCGGTCGTCGGCGTCGATGCATTGCGCTATTTCTGGAGCGAGCGAACTCCGGAACAGACCGCAGCCGACCTTTCCCGTATCGTCAGTTCCTACCGCAAACGCTGGAACGTCGATAACGTCCTGCTGATCGGATATTCCTTCGGCGCGGATATCCTGCCGGCCACCTACCGGCTGCTGCCGGATGCCGACAAGCAGGCGATCTCGCTCGTCTCGCTTCTGGCCCTGTCGCACCAGGCGGATTTCGAGATCAACGTGACCGGCTGGTTCGGGTTTGCAGGTCTTGGCAAATACGGCGATCCGGTTGACGATCTTCGCGAGGTCGAGCCGTCCAAGATCCAGTGCATCTACGGCCTGAAAGAAGATGACAGCGCCTGCCCGGCAGTCCGGGAGATTCGCGGCACCCAGGTTCTCGCCCGCGAAGGCGGCCACCATTTCGACGGCGACTACCGCGCCCTCAACCGCCTGATCGTCGACAGGGCCGTGGCGCTGATGGCGACCAACTGACCGTCGATAGCGGGCCGACGTTCAAGAAACGGTGAAACCTCTGGTTATTCGGTCAGGCATCCTACATCTCCGGCATATGATCCGGAACAGAGGAGAGCCGTCATGCCCCGCCTTTCGATCGCCCGCATTCTCGCCGGCACCATGTTTGCCGCATCGCTCGCCGGCACTGCCGTTGCCCATCACGGCTGGTCCTGGGCGGAAGCCGACCAGATAGACCTCAAGGGTACGATCCAGTCGATCTCGTTCTCGCCGCCCCATCCGACACTCGAGATCAGAGCCGAAGACGGCGTCTGGCGCGTCGAACTCGGCAATCCCAATCAGACCCAGCGCTCCGGCTTCGTCGAAGGGCAGGCCAAGGTCGGCGACCAGATCGCCGCCACCGGCAACCGCTCCGAAGACCGCAGTGAAAAACGCATGAAGGCGGTCCGGATCGTCGTCTCCGGCAAGACCTTCGACATCTATCCGGAACGCATCAAGACCAACTGAGGCGGGCATGGAATTCCTCGCTTCGCTTGCCGAAACGCCGCTGGCGCGGGCGCTGATCACCTCGTCGACGCTCTATCTGCTGGTCAACGCCGCGCATATCCTCGGCATCGGCATGCTGTTCGGCGCCATCCTGGCGCTGGATCTCCGGCTGCTGGGCCTGGCCCCGGTCATCCCGCTTGCCGTGATCGCGCCCTACCTGTCACGCCTCGCCGGCGCCGGTGTCCTCATTGCCGTCGTCACCGGCCTCTGCCTGTTCTCGGTGCGGCCGCTGGAATATGTCCGCAACCCGGCCTTCCTCGCCAAACTCGGCTTGGTAGCCCTGGGGCTCCTGAACGTTGCCGTTGTTCATTTCAATTCCGGATGGCGGACGGTGCTGGCCGGCAACGCGCCGACGACGGCACTTCGGTTTTCCGCCGTCCTCTCGATCGTGCTGTGGATCAGCGCGGTGATTGCCGGCAGATGGATCGGGTTTTTGTAGACTGGTTTCGTCGCGTCATTTTGAGTATTATCGATTGACTGTGACCGTGGAGGTTTACTTGCAGACCGTAGTCGAGTTGCCAGATGCTGAAGTCGAGGCATTGGACCGTTTGGCGCAGAAGGAGAACATATCTCGATCTGTCCTGATCGAGCGTGCCGTGCACGATTTTCTGCAGAAAAGTGACAAGCAAAAGAGAGCCGAAGCTTTCGGCCTGTGGGGTAATCGCATCGTCGATGGCTTGGACTTTCAGCAAAAAGTTCGCGATGAATGGTGAGCGATAGCGCCGTTCTCGATACGAATATTATCGTCGATTATTTGAATTCCGTATCCGAAGGGCGTGAGGAATTTGAACGGTACGAAAATCCAAGCATTAGCATTGTGACATGGATGGAAGTGCTCGTCGGGGTGCCTCCACATCTGGCTGCGGCAACACGAGAATTCCTGAATGCCCTGAATATCATCGCGCTTGACGATGCAGTTGCCGAAAGGGCGGTGTCCCTTCGCCAGAAGCACAAGATGAAGCTTCCCGATGCGATCATCTGGGCGAGCACGGATATTCATTCAATGCTGCTCGTCACAAGGAACACGAAGGACTTTCCTGCGAATCTGCCGGGAATTCGCGTACCTTACGTTCTGCGCCACTGATCACCGATCGCTCACCATCGCCCGCGGATTGACCCAGGGTTCCTGATTGCTGCGGGGCAGGGGTGTCTTGCCGAGGATATGATCGGCGGCCTTCTCTCCGGTCATGATCGAGGGGCCGTTGAGGTTGCCGTAGGTCACATGCGGGAAGATCGACGAGTCCGCGACCCTTAAGCCCTGGACCCCGATCACCCGGCATTCCGGGTCGACCACGGCAAGAGGATCGTCGGCACGGCCCATCCGGCAGGTGCCGCAGGGGTGATAGGCGCTTTCCAGATGCTCGCGCAGGAATGCGTCGATCTGGTCATCCGTCTCGACCTGTTCGCCCGGCTGGATTTCCGGCCCGCGATACTGGTCGAACGCCTTCTGGGAAAAGATCTCGCGGGTCAGTCGCACACAATGGCGGAACTTCTCCCAGTCTTCAGGATGGCTCATGTAGTTGAAGCGGATCACCGGGTCCGCCTTCGGATCAGGCGATCGCAGCGTCACGCTTCCGCGCGATTTCGACAGGTTGTAGCCGACATGCACCTGGAAACCGTGGCTTTTCGCCGCCGCGCGGCCGTCGTAGGAGATCGCCACCGGCAAGAAATGGTATTGAATATCAGGCTGCGTGAGACCCGCGCTCGAGCGCAGGAAGGCGCAGGCCTCGAACTGGTTGGAGGCGCCGAGGCCACCCTTCGACAGCAGCCACTGCGCGCCGACCACGCCCTGCCAGAACCAGGGCAGCCAGGAATAGAGCGAGACCGGCTTGGTCGAGACCTGCTGGAAATAGAATTCCATATGGTCCTGCAGGTTGGCGCCGACGCCCGGCCGGTCGGCCGTGACTTCGATGCCCATCTCCTTCAGATGGTCCGCCGGCCCGATGCCGGACAGCATCAGCAGTTTCGGCGAGTTGAAGGAGGAGGCCGAGACGATCACCTCGCGGTTGGCCTTGATCGTCTCGCTGACGCCGCGCCTTTCGATTTCAACGCCGACGGCGCGGCCGTTCTGGATGACGATCTTCTGCGCCAGCCCATAGATCAGTTCGACATTCTTGCGCCTCAGCGCCGGCCGCAGATAGGCGTTGGCGGCCGACCAGCGCCGGCCGTTATGGATCGTCTGCTCCATCAGCCCGAAACCTTCCTGTTTCGAGCCGTTATAATCCTGCGTCATCTCGAAACCGGCCTGGGAGCCCGCCTGGATGAAGGCGTGGAAGAGCGGATTGGTCACCGGCCCACGCTTCACATGCAGTGGCCCGTCCGTGCCCCTCCAGCCTTCCTCGCCGCCATGCGAATGCTCCATGCGCTTGAAATAGGGCAGCACGTCCGCATAGGCCCAGCCCTGCGCGCCGAGCTCCTCCCAGCGGTTATAGTCTTCCGCGTGGCCGCGGACATAGACGAGCCCGTTGATTGACGACGACCCGCCGATCACCTTCCCACGCGGCGCGGTGATGCGGCGGTTGTTGAGGTTCGGTTCGGGCTCGGAAAGATAACCCCAGTTGTAGCGCTTCATGCTCATCGGCCAGGCCAGCGCCCCGGGCATCTGGATGAACGGCCCGAAATCGGATCCGCCGGCCTCGATGACGATCACCGAATTTTTGCCGTCCTCCGACAGGCGATAGGCCATGGCGGAGCCTGCGGAACCGGAACCGATGATGACGAAATCTGCCTGCATCATTTGCAACTCTCGATTGATGTGCGTATAGCTGTAAGCTATATTGATCTAATGAAGGCTGTACTCTATTCTAAGGTCGCGCAGAAAAGCCTGAGCCGGATGCAGCCCAGACGTCAGGCTGCCATCAGGGCGAAGGTCGATGCATTCGCCCGTGGTGAAAAGGTCGATCTCAAAAGGCTGGAGGGCAGCGCGCTCGTTCGCATCCGCGTCGGCAATGACAGGATCATCATCGATGAGGAGACGAACCTCGTCGTTGTTATTGATGTCGGGCCTAGAGGCGGCATCTACAAGGAGTGAACAATGGGTGTTTTTGACAAGACCGTCATTGACGGCAAGTCTTATGTCCTGGTTCCCGAAGACGACTTCGAGGATATGATGGACACCATCAAAGCCAATGAAATCCTGGCGCGCATCGCCGCCGGTGAGGAAACCTGGCCGGCCGAGTTGGTGTACGAACTGCTTGAAACCGAAAGCCGCATCCGTACTTTCCGCAACTACCGCAAGATGACGGTCTCGGAGCTCGCGGAAGCAGTCGGGATCTCTCAGCCCTACCTGTCCGAGATCGAGACCGGCAAGAAGACAGGCTCGGTCGATGTGCTGAAGCGCATCGCTGCCGTCCTGAATGTCGATCTCGACGATCTCGTGCTGGACTGACGCCATCGTCAATACGGCGCCTCGACCTTGCCCATGCCCACATAGACAGTCTTTAGCTCGGAATAATGCTCCAGCGCCGCCAGCGAATTTTCGCGTCCGAAGCCGGATTGCTTGGAGCCGCCGAAGGGGATTTCCACCGGGCAGAGATTGTAGGTATTGATCCACAGCGTCCCGGCTTCCAACTGATCCGCCACCCGATGCCCACGCGTGAGATCGGACGTGAACACCCCACCCGAAAGGCCGAATTCCGTGCCGTTGGCGCGGGCGATCACCTCGGCCTCGTCGTCGAAATCGAGCACGCACATCACAGGCCCGAAAATCTCCTCGCGGGCGATCGTCATCTCGTCGGTGACGTCGGCGAATACGGTCGGCTGCACGTAATAACCTTCGCCGGTGACGTGGTTCGGAATGCCGCCGCCGGTGACCAGCGTGGCACCCTCGGCCTTGCCCTTTTCGATATAGCTCATCACCTTCTGGCGCTGGTCGAAGGAGACCATCGGCCCGATCTGGGTCGCCTCGTCCATCGGATCGCCGATCACCATGTTTTCCGTGCGTGCCTTGAGGCGGGAGAGGAATGTCTCCTTGATGCCCCGTTGCACGAAGACGCGGGTGCCGTTGGAGCAGACCTGGCCGGTCGAATAGAAATTGCCGAGCATCGCTCCGCCGATCGCCGAGTCGATATCGGCATCGTCGAAGACGATCAGCGGCGATTTGCCGCCGAGTTCCATCGTTACATGCTTGAGGCTTCCGGCCGCCGCTGCCGCCACCTTGCGACCGGTCGGCACCGAGCCGGTCAGCGACACCTTGGCGACATCGGGATGGTTGACCAGCAGCGGCCCGGTCGTCCGGTCGCCCTGAATGACGTTGTAGAGCCCCTTCGGCAACCCGGCCTCAATGAGAATTTCGGCGATCTTCAGCGCCCCGAGCGGGGTGTTTTCCGAGGGCTTGAACACCATCGCATTGCCGCAGATCAGCGCCGGCGCACCTTTCCAGCAGGCGATCTGCTGCGGATAGTTCCAGGCGCCGATGCCGACGCAGACGCCCAAGGGCACCCGTTTCGTATAGGCAAAGTCCTGCCCCAGCGGGATATAACTGCCGTTGAGTCCTGCCGCTGCGATACCCCCGAAGAATTCGAAGCTGTCGGCGCCCGAAGTCGGGTCGGCGACGATGGTTTCCTGGATCGGCTTGCCCGTATCGAGCGTCTCCAGTTCGGAAAGCTCGCGGTTGCGCTCCCGCATGATGTCGGCGGCGCGCTTGAGGATGCGGCCGCGGGCGGTCGGGCTCATGGCCGCCCATTCCGGCTGGGCGCGCTTGGCCGCCGCAATTGCCTTCTCGACGATCGCGGGCGTGGCCGCATGCAGGCGTGCGATCACCTCTCCGGTCGCCGGATAGAGGCTTTCGATGACGGTGCCGTCGGTATCCTCGACATATTCGCCATCGATGAAATGGCTGGCGATCGGTTGGGCTTTCATCTCATTCTCCGCGCGGGTAGCGTTTGGACTCTTCGAGATTGTCGAGGTTCATGTGGTTGCGCATGTAGCGCTCCGATGCTTTCTGCAAGGGCTGGTGGTCCCAAGGATAATAGGCGCCGTTGCGCAGCGCCTCGTAGACCACCCATCGCCGCGCCTGGCTTTCACGCACAGCCGCGTCGAAGGCGCCCATGTCCCACCGCTCCTCGCGCTGGCGCCGGAACAGAGCGACGACCTCGGCAAAGTCCGGATCGTCGGCGAGGTTGTTGAGCTCCCGGGGATCGCCTTCCAGGTCGAACAGCTGGTCCGGATCGAGCAGGCAATGGACATATTTCCATTTGCCCTCGCGGATGGCGACGAGCGGCGCATAGGAGCCTTCGGCGGCATATTCCATCAGCACCGGGCTCGTGCGCGGAACACCCTCCATCATCGGCTTCAGGCTTTCGCCGTCCGTCCAGGGCTTGATCTCGTCCATCGAAATGCCGGCGAGGTCGCAGAGCGTCGGCGTCACGTCGAGGTTGGAAACCGGCGCCAGATGCAGGGCAGCGGGCACGCCGGGACCGGCGATCATCAGCGGCACGCGGGCCGAACCCTCGAAGAAGTTCATCTTGAACCACAGCCCGCGCTCGCCCAGCATATCGCCATGGTCGGAGCAGAACAGGATCAGCGTGTCGTCCAGCATCCGCGTCCGCGTCAGCGTGTCGACCAGTTCCCCGACCTTCTCGTCGATATAGGAGATGTTGGCGAAATAGGCTCTTCGCGAGCGGCGGACATTCTCTTCCGTTACGTCGAAGTTCTTGTAGTCGCAGGAAAAGATGATCCGCTTCGAATGCGGGTCCTGGTCTTCGAGCGGGATCGGCCCGACTTCCGGCAGCAGGTGCTCGCAATCCTCGTAAAGATCCCAGAACTTCTTCCGCGCCACATAGGGGTCGTGCGGATGGGTGAAGGAGACGGTAAGCGCCCAAGGGCGCCGATCGGCATCGTCCCGCTCGCGGGCGAGATGATAGAGCTTCTGGTTGGCGAGAAAGGCGACCTCGTCGTCATATTCCATCTGGTTGGTGATTTCGGCGACGCCCGCGCCGGTCACCGAACCGAGATTGTGATACCACCAGTCGATCCGCTCGCCCGGCTTGCGATAATCCGGCGTCCAGCCGAAATCGGCCGGATAGATATCGGTCGTCAGCCGGTCCTCGAACCCGTGCAGCTGGTCCGGCCCGACGAAATGCATCTTTCCCGAAAGCGCCGTGTAATAACCGGCCCGGCGCAGGTGATGCGCGAAGGTCGGGATCGACGAAACATATTCGGCGGCATTGTCATAGACCTGCGTCCGGCTCGGCAACTGCCCGGCCATGAACGAGGCACGCGCCGGCGCGCAGAGCGGCGACGACGTGTAGTTGTTGACAAACCGCGCGCCGCGCGCGGCAAGCGCCTTGAGGTTCGGCGCATGCAGGAACGATGCCGGCCCGTCGGGAAACAGCGTCCCGTTCAACTGGTCGACCATGACGATGAGGATATTGGGTTTGGTCATGGCAGGCATTTTCCTCGCGGGCGGCATAGTCTCCAGAGTGAGTTATTTTCGATCGTCTTGGCAATCAAGAAGCGATTGCGAACCTTCCTGTCGCAAAAGCGCGCCGTTGACGTTTTGTACCGAAGAGTGGTACATAGGCTCACGGGGAGTAGCGAATGATCATCAGCTTTCGGGACGATTGGCTTCGTGACTTTTCTGTCGTTGACGCACACGCGAAGAAAATTCCCTCCGACATAGAAAGTCGATTATTTCGCAAGCTTCAGATGATTGATGATTCAATGACGGATCAGGACTTGCGGGTGCCGCCGAGCAACCATTTCGAGAAGCTGCGGGGCAATCTCGACGGCTTCTGCTCGATACGGATCAACAGGCAGTGGCGGCTGGTATTTCGTTGGGACGGAGCCAAGGGCGAGGCCCGCGACATTTATCTCGACGACCATAGCTATAGGTGAGGTGCAACATGCTGACGACCAAGCGTAAACCGGTAACGGTCGGCGAAATCCTCGTCGAAGAATTCATGGTGCCGATGAGCCTTACACAGGCGGCGCTGGCAGAGGCTATGGGTGTGCAGCGCAAGCACGTCAATGAACTCTGCAACGGCCGCCGGAGCGTGACCGCCCCGACCGCACTCATTCTGGCGCGGGTATTCGGCAACAGCCCGGATTTCTGGCTGAATATCCAGCGGCGTAACGATCTCTGGACAGCCATGCATGACCCCAGGGAGATCGAGCGGATCGAGCGCGCCCGCCCGCTCCACGATGCCGCATGATCGGCCCCTTGAGCCGTTGACCCGTTGATGCGGCCGATGCGCGGTTCTCGCTGGGTCATTATCGGCGGCGTCGTAACGGCGCTTGCGGGGCCTGGTGATCGCTCTCGGCTGGCCGGTGAACAGCCTCTGGATCCTCGGCCTGTTCCTCGCGATCGACCTCACGATGCAGGGCTGGGCCCTGATTGCGGTCGCGCTTGCGGCCAAGCCAGGAGGCACGCAAAAGTTGACGCTAAGTCTCTAAAATCTTGTATAAAAATGCTTTTCATCGTCACAAAACTTTCATCCAACCTTCATGTTCGGGAAAGGTATTTTTGACCAATTGCTGGGAACCTGACGTTCGTGTTGAGGCATGTTTTAGGCCATTGCGCAGTGGAGTAATGAGTAATGTCGTCTGCGGCCATCTTGGAATCGGGCGTTTTCCGTCGGTATGCGAGCGATCAGCTTGTCACTCTGGCCAAATTGGTACTCGAAAATGCCTTCCAGCCGATCGTCGAGGTCGGCACCGGGTCCGTCTTCGGTTATGAATCGCTGCTGCGCGGCCAGGAACGGATCGGTTTCTCGTCACCGCTCGAACTGCTCGATGAGGCCCAGGAGACCAACCAGCTTCTGGCACTCGAACAGATGATGGCAACCCGGGCATTGGCGAAATTCGCCAGCCTGCCGGATTTCTCGTCCCAGACGCTGTTTCTCAATCTCGACGTCCGGCTGATCCGCCACGGCAAACATTTCCTCGAAAAGGTCGTGCAGCACCTGCGCAAGGCGAATATCGCTCCGTCTTCCGTCTGCTTCGAATTCTCCGAGCGTTTCGACAATACCAGCGTGCCGGAATTTGCAGATCTGGTCACCCAGATGCGGAAGGAAGGCTTCAAGCTGGCGATCGACGATTTCGGCGTCGGCCATGGCGAAATGAAACTGCTCTGCGACTATCCGGTCGATTATCTGAAGATCGACCGCCATTTCGTCGCCGGCATCGACAAGAACCCGCGCAAGCGCCACCTCGTCAAGAACATCGTCAGCATCGCCCACGTGCTCGGCATCCGCGTCATCGCCGAGGGCATCGAGACGGAGGCGGAATTCCTCGTCTGCCGCGAATACGGCGTCGATCTCGTCCAGGGCTGGTTCATTGCCCGGCCGACCACATTCGTGTCCGAACTGCAGCCGTCCTTCCCCTATCTCGCGGATATCGGCCGTACCCGTCGCTCCAGCCAGTCGCTCGACGAAATCCTCATCCGCAAGCAGATCGAACACCTGCCGACCGTCTATGAGAACCAGAGCATCGACAGCGTCTTCGACCTGTTCCGCCGCAATCCGCGCCAAGCCTTTTTCCCGGTGCTGAATGCAAACGGCGAGCCCCGCGGCGTCATCAACGAATACCACCTCAAGGAATATATCTATCAGCCTTTCGGCCGCGACCTCCTGAAGAACAAGGTCTATGAGCGCTCGATCTCGCATTTCGTCGACCGCGCCCCGATCGTTGGGTTGGACGCGGAAGCCGAGGAGCTGATGACCCTGTTTGCCAATATGGAAAACAGCGCCTGCGTCATCCTCACCGAAAACATGCGCTATGCGGGTGTCGTCTCGGCCGCCTCGCTGATCAAGGTCATCAACGAAAAGCAGCTCAAGATCGCCCAGGACCAGAACCCGCTGACCGGCCTGCCGGGCAATCGCGCCATCCGCGACTTCATGCAGGAAACCGGTCGCGATGACGACGAGACCCGCTTCTTCTGTTATTGCGACTTCGACAACTTCAAGCCGTTCAACGATCATTACGGCTTCCAGATGGGCGACCATGCGATCTCGCTGTTCGCCGCCCTGGTGAAGCGTTATTTCTTCTCCGACGGCGATTTCCTCGGCCATGTCGGCGGCGACGACTTCTTCATCGGCGTGCGCGGCTGGACCCGCGACGAGCTCAATGAAATCCTCGAACGCCTGCTCTCCGATTTCCATGACGATGTCGTCGAGCTCTATTCCCCGGAAGAACGCGCCGCCGGCAAGATCCGCGGCCACGACCGCTCCGGCACTGAGCGGGATTTCCCGCTGCTGCGCTGCTCGATCGGCGTGCTCGAACTGCCCCAGGGCCTGCTGCTCGACGATGTCGGCCGCATCGGTTCGGAGATCGCCGCCGTCAAGGCGGAGGCCAAGGAAAGCGATGGCGGTCTCGTTTTCGCAAGTTTCGGCGAGACAAAATGACCTAGGCGGCGGAACGCCGCCTTCCTATCGCAAGGCGACTATCCTAAGTCAGGAGGCCTATCACCGATCCCGTCGGTGGCCGCACTGAGAGGAGTCCCGCCATGCCGCTTCCCACCGAAATGCGTTTCGTCGATCTGCCGTCCTTCGGAGAGCCGGAGGTGATGACCATTGCCAGGGGGCCGCTGCCGGCGGTGCGGCCGGGCGAAATCCTGGTCAAGGTGGAGGCGGCCGGTATCAACCGCCCGGACGTGCAGCAGCGCAAGGGCGCCTATCCGCCGCCGAAGGATGCAAGCCCGATCCTCGGCCTGGAAATATCAGGCGAAGTGGTGGCAATCGGCGAGGGCGTCAGCGAATTCAAGCCCGGCGACAAAGTCTGCGGGCTCGCAAACGGCGGCGGTTATGCGGAATATTGCGTCGTGCCGGCGGGGCAGGCTCTGCCATGGCCGAAGGGTTTTGACGCAGTGAAAGCCGCGGCGCTGCCGGAAACCTTCTTCACCGTATGGGCCAATCTGTTCCAGATGGCGGGCCTGACCGAAGGCGAGAGCGTGCTGATTCACGGCGGCACCAGCGGCATCGGCACGACTGCCATCCAGCTCGCCAAGGCGTTCGGCGCGACGGTTTATGCGACGGGCGGCTCCAGGGAAAAATGCGAGGCCTGCGAAAAGCTCGGCGCCGTGAGAGGCATCGACTACAAGACCGAGGACTTTGCCGAGGTCATCAAGGCGGAAACCGGCGGCCGGGGCGTCGATGTCGTGCTCGACATGATCGGCGCTGCGTATCTCGAAAAGAACCTCTCGGTTCTCGCCAAGGACGGCTGCCTGTCGATCATCGCTTTCCTCGGCGGCAACATCGCCGAAAAGGTCAACCTGTCACCGATCATGGTCAAGCGCCTGACCGTCACCGGCTCGACCATGCGCCCGCGCACCGCGGACGAAAAACGCGCCATCCGCGACGATCTCCTGGCCCAGGTCTGGCCGCTCCTGGAGGACGGAACGGTCGCCCCGGTCATCCACTCCGTCCTGCCGTTCGCAGACGTCGTCGAGGCCCACAAGCTGATGGAAACCAGCAGACATATCGGCAAGATCGTTGTGACGTTGAGCTGAGGGAGGGAATCTGCCTCGATCGAAGCTGGCGAATTCTAGGGGCGGATGGTCGCTTCCGCAACTCAATTAAATTCGCGATCGTTTATATAACGTGGCTTGCAGACTCAGGCTTTGGCCCCTAACTTCTAATCATCATCAACGTAGTGAAAGGAAGGTGGTCCAATGTCTAGTGAGATTTCGGTCTGTGTAACGGGCAATGGAAAGGTGGCGGTTTTGACGGGGCAACCCTCGGCCTGAACCTCATCTTCCTTCGGGCCGCTGCGAAGCGCCCCGGGTTCGTTCAACCGGACCAAACTCATGGAAGGGTCGCCTCGAGCGGCCCTTTTCCATTTTATGGCCCTTCATTCGAAGCCCTTTAATGACGGCCGGCGGTTCTTCATTTTTCATTATTTCTAATATGAGAATACCCATGCGCCCCTCGCATAGGTGGCCTGCTAAGTGGGCGCTTTCAGTGCACGTTTGATGAGCTTATATAAGCGTCATCGAAGCAAACGAGAGCGCCAAGGACTGGCAGCTGGGCTTCGAAAATCCCAGGAAAGGGGAACCATCATGAACGTCGCACGCACTCTCAACAATTGGCGCAAGTATCGTCAGACGGTTGCCGAACTGGGCCGTATGACACCGCGCGAACTCAACGATCTCGGCATCGCCCAGGGCGATATCCGCCGGGTTGCGCGTCAGGCCGTCGGCTTCTGATCGCCATCTGACATGAAGTTATGTCGAGCGCCCGCATCCGCGGGCGTTTTGCATTTCATGCATAGCTGCCATCTTAAATCCCGATCCGTCCAAGCGCTGGCACCTTGATGCCGGGGTTGGCGATATCGACTCCTGCGACCAGGCCCAGGAAATGCACCTCGAACCCGCTGCGCACACCGGCAGCCAGGCCGATGAGGCCGCGCACGGTCACATGCACGTCGCGCCAGTCGTCGTCCACATGAATGAATTCGCCGTCCGGCAGATAGTCGCGCCCGACTGCGTGCGGCGGCAGCACGGCATCGAGCTCCGGCACGCTGCGCAGCACATGGGCGACGAAAGTGTTGGAGTTCGGGCCCGGCCAGATCGTGTAGCCGCCCGGCTCGGCATAGGGGTAGGCAACGATCGCGCCCTCGATCTTGGGGATCAGCAGTTCCGCCCTGGAGCCGGTCACCGAGGTCACCAACTGCGGCGTGTTGGAATACCAGTAGGCGTCAGGCGAATAGCCGTTGCGGCGGATCGGATTGCCCCAGCCCACCTTGTCGAAGCGCGTGTAGGTTTTCGCGCCTTTTTCCTTGAAGACGATCCAGGCGTGGCTTGCAACCGCGCCCTTCATGCCTCCCGTCATCGCCGAGAAGACGTATATTGCCGCTTCGTTGCTTGTCTCGGGCTTCGGCAGGATGCCCGCCGACGACCAGCGGGCCTCGCTCCAGCGCGACGGCCGGTCCTTGATCGCCCATAACCCGGCCGACGCGAAGGTCGGAACCAGGTAAACGATGAAGATGACCAGAAATAACCGCTTAACCGATTTCATACGGTCCCCCATGAAAATCCCGCCGGACTCGTTTAAGAGCCTGTGATATCGCCAGACGATAGGCACATTGAAACCGGCATTTTCAGGACAGACCATGCAAAACCCCGTTACCGTCGAAGTTACTAGAGGCAACCTGGTCGAAAGCCGTCACCGCGGCCTCGGCGCCGTGGTGGATGGCGACGGCAAGGTGCTGTTCTCGTTCGGCGAGGCGGACGCGCATGTTTTCCCCCGTTCCGCCAGCAAGGCCATGCAGGCGCTGCCGCTCATCGAAAGCGGTGCGGCGGACGCCTATGGCTTCGGCAACCGTGAACTCGCCTTTGCCTGCGCCTCCCACTCCGGCGAGGACGCGCATGTGGCGATGGCCGCTTCGATGCTGGGCAAAGCCGGCCGCGACGACAGCGCGCTCGAATGCGGCGCCCATTGGTCCTCGGAACAGGCGGTGCTGATCCATCAGGCCCGCACCATCGAGGCCCCGACGGCACTTCACAACAACTGCTCCGGCAAACATTCCGGCTTCGTCTGCACCTGCGTCCACACGGGAATGAATCTCAAAGGCTATGTCGATTACGACCATCCGCTGCAGGCCGAAATCCGCGGCACGATGGAAACCCTGACCGGCGCCATCATCGGCCACCAGAACTGCGGCACCGACGGCTGCTCGATCCCGACTTATGCGGTGCCGCTGAAGGGCCTTGCCCACGGTTTTGCAAAAATGGCGACCGGCAACACCCTGTCGGCGGAACGCGCCAAGGCCTCGCGCCGGCTGATGGATGCCTGCATGGCCGAGCCCTTTTACGTCGCCGGCACCAACCGCGCCTGCACCAAGCTGATGGAAGTCGCCCCCGGCAAGATTTTTGCCAAGACCGGCGCCGAAGGCGTCTTCGTCGCCGCCCTGCCGGACCAGGGCATCGTCATGGCGGTGAAATGCGAGGACGGCACCACCCGCGCCGCCGAAGCCATGATCTTCGCCCTCATCGCCCGTTATTTCGAAAAGGGCGGCGAGGTGCACACAAAGCTGATGGCGATGGCGAACAAGCCGATGAAGAACTGGAACGGCATCCAGGTGGGTGACGTGAGGGTGACCGACGCGCTGTTTGCGTGAGATCGACACTGGCAGGGTAGGACTTACAGCGCCCTCTCGCATCGAGCGGAAGGATGTTTCTTCTCTGCCGCGCTCGGGCTTTCCTGCTTGTGCATAATCCGCCGATGTTTATAAATCAGGGGCATGAATCTTCAGGATATAGAGGCCTTCGTGGCAGTGGCGGAAACGGGCTCGGTGAGTCGCGCGGCAGCACGCCTCAATCTCACCCAGCCTGCCATGACGCGGCGTATCCAAAGCTTCGAAATCGCCGTGGGAGAAGGCCTTCTTTTCAATCGCACGGTGAAGCCCGCCATACTGACGGCGCTTGGCAGCCATGTGCTCGAACATTGCCGGCGCGTGCTTGCTGCCGTGACGGAACTGGAAGCCTGCACGACGAGCGCCGCCGATCCGGCCGGCGAACTGAAGATCGGGGTGGCTCACGGCTTGGGAGAAATAGTTCTCAGCACGCCGCTGGAAACGCTTCGGCAGGATTTCCCCCGCCTCCGGCTCCAGATCAGTTCGAATTGGAGCATCGGCCTTATCGAGGAAGTGCGGAGTGGCGCCATCGATTGCGCCGTCGGATTGTTGACCGACGCCCACACGGTCCCAGCCGGGCTGCAGCGTGTTGCGCTCGGAGCGGAACAGGTCGTCGTGGTTTCCGCGTCGCGGCTCCCGACAAAACGGGACGGCAGTCCGTGGCGCTTGCGGGATTTGGCCGAAGAAGACTGGTTTCTCAATCCGTCGGGATGTGGATGTCGTGCAGCGTTGGAACGATCTTTCGATCGCCAGCAGCTTTCCATGCGAATCGCTGCCGAGATTTTCGGAGAGGATCTTCAGCTGTCGCTTCTGTCCAAGGCGGGAGGTCTTGCGCTCGTCCCGCGCCGTTTGTTCGAGCACAGCCCGCATCGCGAAGGCCGGCAGATCCTGTCCGTGATGGATTTCGTCATCCCCGCAACCGTCACCCTGGTCCGCAGCGCTATGCCGAGACGCTTCGACCCGGCGGTCGATCGACTGGCAAGCGCCTTGACCAAGAGGCTCGAGGGCTCCTCGTCCGAGACATAATCATTATAGAAACAATGCATTTGATTTATAGTTGAGCGGCGCTCATCCTCTACCGGAGCGGACCGGATCGCCCACGACGTGACCCCGCGTGTCGGTTCCCGGTGTTTAGAGGAGCCCGCCCTATGATCGTCACTGTCTTCCTCTCGCGATTGCTCTCCTCCCGGCAAAGGAAGGCGGAAGCGAAATGATATACGCACGCCTGTTTCCGAAGCGGCAGGAGGCCCCCCAGCCTGTTGTGACATCCGATGTGATAAGGCATCACGGACGGCTCGCCCGCCAATTGCGGAACGCCGCAATCCGCCGTGTTTTTGTCGATTGTTTTCGCGTGGTCTGCCGCGCATTGGTGAGAAAACGGCCTGGGCCGCCTCTCGACGACAGGCCTCAGGCTTCCAGCAAGGCGATCCCCAGAGCCCTGTAGGACGCCAGCCGCTCCTCGTCGATGTCCTCCTGCACGATCATCCCCGACAATGCCGAAACCGGCATGATGACGTGTGGCGAGGCCGCATCCAGCTTTTCCACTGTCACGAGCGTGATAGTCTCTGTGGAACAGGCGGCGATGTGGCGCTTGATCGCCGCCTCCTCGAAATCGCCGGTCGAAAGTCCGCGGGCCGGATGCACGGCGGTGACGCCGAGGAAGAATATGTCCGGCCGCATCAGCGCGATCTGCGCCATTGCCGCCGCACCCGTCGCGACCATCGAATGTTTGTAGAGCCGCCCGCCGATCAGGATCACCTCCACTGTCGGATGGTGTTCGAGTTCCGCCGCGATCGTCGGGCTGTGAGTGACGACCGTGAAGGCAAAGTCGCGGGGCAGGGCGCGGGCGATCTCGGCAGTCGACGTGCCGCCGTCCAGAAAGATCGTCTGGCCCGGCTTCACCATATCAGCCGCAGCCCTGCCTAGCCGCTGCTTCACATCCGACGATACCGCCCGCCGAGCAGAAAAATCCGGCAGGTCGGGAGAGATCGGCATCGCCCCCCCATGCACCCGCCGCAGCAGGCCTTCCGCTGCCATCTCCCGAAGGTCCCGCCGGATCGTATCCTCCGAAAGCGAAAACTCTTCCGCCGCCCGTTTGGCGATGACCTGCCCCTCCCGGCGCAGCATGTCGAGGATGAGGCTCTTGCGTTGGGTTGTCAGCATGGCTCTTGACTCTGCACGAATTGCATGAATAAGCGCAAATATGCCTGAAATGCAAACATTGTAAAGCGTTTTCCGGCATGTTCGTGCAGTTCCGCGATGAATGCGGACAAGTTGGAGAAACGAAGATGTTGATTTTGATCGCCGGCCCCTACCGCTCCGGCACCGGAGACGACCCCGAGAAGATGGCCGAGAACCTGAAGCGGCTCGAAGCGCCGTCGCATGCGCTGTTCAAGGCTGGCCATGTGCCGATGATCGGCGAATGGGTGGCGCTGCCGGTCTGGCATGCGGCCGGCGGAAAGCATGTGGGCGACGACCTGTACGAAGAGATCTTTCACCCGGTCGCAGGTCGTCTGCTGCAGCTCTGCGAGGGCGTCCTCCGCCTGCCGGGTGCGTCCAAGGGTGCCGACAACGATGTCCGGATCGCCAACGAGCGCGGGATTCCGGTCTGGCATCGGCTCGAGGACGTGCCGGGCGTCAGTTGATCGCTGGTTTGGGACTTCTAGCCTGAAAAAACCGTGCTAGAACACACGCGGTCCAAAGGAGGATTTTCATGTATACGCTGTTCTTTTCGCCCAACGCCTGTTCGCTGGCCAGCCACATCGCGCTTGCCGAATCCGGTCTTCCCTACGAGATCAAGTGGGTGAAGTTCGCCGACAAGGAACAGCAGTCGGAAGCCTATCTGAAGATCAATCCGAAGGGCCGCGTCCCGGCACTCGCAACGGACCGGGGGATCATCACCGAGTCCGTCGCGATCCTCGCCTTCATCGCCCAGGCCGCACCCGAGGCGAAGCTCGCACCGCTCGATGACCCGTTCCTGTTCGGCAAGATGCAGGCGTTCAACGCCTATATCGCCTCGACGGTGCATGTCGCCTACGCCCATTGGCGCCGCGGTTACCGCTGGGCGGACAACCAGTCCTCCTTCGACGACATGGCGGCCAAGGCACCAAAAGTCTTTCACGATTGTTTTCAGGTGATCGAGGCCTCGTTGCTCGAAGGCCCCTATGTGCTCGGGGAAGCCTATTCGGTGGCCGATGCCTATCTCTACCTGATGACCGATTGGCTCGCGAACATGAAGCTTGATCGTGCGGATTTTCCGAAGGTCAACGCGCACTACGAGCGGATGAAACAGCGCCCGGCCGTACAGCGCGCCCTGGCCGAACAGGCTGCCGCGACCGCGGTCTGACGCCGCAAGACGGCATTAAGCTTTTCCGCTCGAATACGGGTTCACCTCAGCCTCATGATTTGCCCCTTGGCCGGGAAGCGGATCATGGGAGCGTCAGGCGCATTTCGCCAGAGGCGCCTTATTGCAGTTCGTATCGGCTTGAAGCGGGCGCGGGAAGGGCAGGTCGGCGAGTTGCCGAAGGTCCATCGCGCGGATGTCGGGATGACGGAACGGGTCGTTCGACTGCAGGTCCGTCAATGTCTCGGTCGTTTCCAACCAGGCTTTCAAGTTCAAGAAAATCTTCAGCGGTGCCATGACCGTTACCTCGCAAATATGTGACCATTTGCAGACGTAACATCGGCCTTGCCGCGCGGTTTTTCAATTGAGTTCTTGAGTGCATGGCTATAGAAAAGCTATATGAGCAATCTCAACCTCGTGCATCTCAACGGCTTGCGGGCGCTGGAGGCAGTCGGGCGCCTGGGCTCGCTGCAGGCGGCTGCCGACGAGCTCGGCGTCTCGGTGGGTGCCGTCAGCCAGCAGGTCATCAAGGCCGAAGCCCAGCTCGGCCAGCCGGTCTTTCAACGCTTGCCGAAGGGCATGATGCCGGTCGATTCGGCGCGGCCGATGCTGGCCCGATTGAGCGAAGGTTTCCATGCGCTTTCGCAAGCGGTGGCGATCGGCAGGCGGCAGGACGATGCGCTGTTGACCATCTCCGTCGCACCCGTGTTTGCAGCCCGGTTCCTCGTCCACCGGCTCGATCGGTTCTCGAGCCTGCACCCGGAAATCCGCCTGCGCATCGACGCGACGACCAGGCTCGCCGATCTTGGTGTCGACGACATCGATCTCGGCATCCGCGTCGGGCCGGGCAGCTGGCCAGGCGTCGATGCCGAACTGCTGATCGAGCAGACGGTCTTTCCGGTCTGCTCGCCCGCGCTTGCAGAAAAGCTGAAGGAGCCGAAGGATATCCTGAAACTGCCGGCGATCATCGATGGCCCCTCGATGTTCTCCTGGGAGATCTGGCTGAACGAAGCGGGATTGTCCGGCGCCGGCATGGCGACGCGCCATGTGTTCAACGACGCCTCGCTCTGCCTGGATGCGACGATTGCGGGCCAGGGCGTGATGCTCGCATGGCATACGCTGGCGACCTACGCGCTGGAACAGGGGCGGCTGGTCGAGCCGTTTTCGATCCGGGCACGCACCGGCATGGGACACTATCTCGTCACCCGCGCCGGCGCTCGGGCGCCGGCGAAGGTCAGGGCTTTCCGGGATTGGCTGAAGACGGAGCTGCCGCCGCTCACGGAAAGCCGGAAGTAAAGCGTTACGCCGGTTCGGCGGTCCGCTTGTCCCACATTGCCTTGAAGCCGGGGCGGGCCTGTGCGGCCTCGATCCAGGCCTTCAAGGCCGGGCGGCTGTCGAACAGCGGCGCATATCCTTGCGCATAACGCACGACTTCTCCGACATTGATATCCGCCACGGTGAAACGGCCGCCGACCATGTGGCTGGTCTGGGACAGGTGCTTTTCGAGCACGTCGAAGGGCCGCTTCAGGGTGCGGGCCGCAACCTCGATGTCGGCCTTGCCTTCTTCCGTTTCCGCCCTTCCGCCGGCGATCGTGGCGGAGATCTTCAGAGCCGGCGTCTCGACGCTGGTCGCGCCGAACAGCGACCACTGGACCATCTGGCCCTCCTCGGCAATATCCTTCGGGCCGAGTTCGCCGCCGTATTTGCGGGCGAGATAGAGCGTGATCGCCAGCGACTCGTGCAGCACGAAACCGTCATCGTCCATCGACGGGATCGAGCCCATCGGGTTGATGCTCAGGAATTCCGGCGACAGCGTGTTGACCGGCGCACCCGGCGCCATCGGTTCGGGCAGGCGGTAGCCTTGGATGATCGGAATAAGTTCGAAAGGAATACCCAGTTCCTCGATGAGTCACAGCGGCCGCGTGGCGCGCGAACGGTAAACACCATATATTTTCAGCATTAAAGTCCCTCCAGGAAATGCGAGCGCAAGCTACGGGCAGGCCGCCCAAAACGGAAGACCAATCCGCGTTGGACGACCATGAAAGTTTTCGATAGGATTTAATCGTGTCCGATTTCTTGGAAAGGAGCCGATCATGCGCACAACCCAGTCGCTCAGCATCACCCTGCCGCTCGAAATGGCGCAGATGGTCAAGGCCAAGGTCGCTTCCGGCGAATATGCCACCGAAAGCGAAGTCATCCGCGACGGCTTGCGCACGCTGCTCGCCCGCGATGCGGCAATCGAGAAGTGGTTGGTGGAGGAGGTGGTTCCGACGCTGGATGAGATCGAAGCGGATCCCTCCAAGGTCATGCCGCTTGAGGAAGCACGTAGAAGGCTGCATGCCCGCGTCGACAAACTGGTCGATCCAGAGGCATGAAGTATACGGTCTTGTTCTCGGATGATGCCGAAGAGGACGTCGCGGAGCTCTTGGAGTATCTGGTACCGGCCGCGGGGGAGAAAGTTGCCAAGCGATACGTCGATCGGTTAATCGACTACTGTTACTCCTTTGAAACCTTTCCCGAACGCGGCGTTTTCTCCGACAAAAGGCCGGGCCTGCGCCTCGTCGGATACCGGCGCAAAGCGACCATCGCGTTTCAGGTTAAAGGCGATGTCGTCGTTATCGCCCGCATCTTCCATCGCGGCCGCAATATCGACTTCGGCGACGCTTCCAGCGATCTCGACTAAACAATCCGGTTGTTCGCGATCGTCAGATGCTTGAACCCCTGGGCCTGACCGTCTCCGCGAGCCAGTTCGGTCGTGGAAGGCGTCTTCCACCGGTGGCCGATCACCGCGCCGTCCTTTACCGCCTCGAACAGGTTGCCGGAAATCAGCGCTCCGCCGGCGCCTTCGACCACCGTCACCGCACAACCGACCTTCGCCTGCCGGACGATGTTGTTGCTGGCGAGCACGTTGCGCAGGTATGGCCCGAAACCGAGCGCCATACCCCAGAGCGGCACATTCTCGATGACATTACCGGTTACCGCGGTGTCTGCCTCGACGCTGATGCCGACGCCAAAGATCGCTCCGTCGAGCACATAGGGGCCTGTGGGGGTAAGGTTGCGGACGATATTGCCGGCGACGGTCGCAAGCCGGCCGCCTTCGTTGAAATTGACGACCGAAATGCCGTTCGCTGCGCCGTCGACGATATTGCCCGAGACCAGCGCGCCCTCGAAGGCGAATTCCGCATAGATCGCCGTCTCGCCGGAGGCCAGGCATGTATTGTTGGCGAAATGCGCGTTCGAGGCGCTGTTGGCGCGGATCGCCGAGAAGGCCGAATGCGAGATCTGGTTGCCGGTGACCATCACATTGTCGGCCCGGAACAGGTTGATCGCATTGCCGAACTGGCCGGTGCCGCCATTGGTGGCGCCGATCCTGGAGATACGGTTGCCGGAAACGATCGTGCCGTCGGAGCCCTTGCTCCAGCGGTGGATGAGGATGCCGCCATTGTCGCAGTCGGAGACCGTATTGCCGGTGACCGAAAGCCCGGTGCTCTCGACCGCATAGAGGCCGTATTCGGCGGCTCCTGAAATGCGGCTCCGCTCGATCCGCCCGCCGCAGCGTTCGAGTTGCACGGCTGTCTTGCGCGCACCGGTGATCTCGCAGTTGTCGATGATGATCTCACGGATGCCGCGCATGGTGACGAGCGCTGGGCTCTGGTCGTCGAGCCCGCGGTTCGCCCCGTCGATGACGATGTTGGAAAGCTCGATTCGGCGCGCCCCGTCGGCCGTCAGCATCCGCCCGCCACCGGAATAGACGAGCCGGGAAGCCCCGGCCACGCCGGTCATGCGGGTGCCCTCTGGCAGATCGAGATTGGACACCGGATAGTTCCCGGGCGGCAGGAAGACCGGCATGTTCTGGCGCGCCGCCTTGGCGATGATCTCCGCGAGCTTGCGGTTCTGCTTGTCGCCGCCGTCCGGGGTGACGCCGTGGGCGCCGGCATCGATCGAGCCGCGCAGGTCGATCGTCGAAAAGCCCTGGGCGGCGGCGAGGACGGGCCGAGGCACGGCTCCTGCCGCCGCCGCACCCGCGATCATCGTCAATGCCGTGCGTCTCGAAATCATCCAGCGCGTCTCCTCTGCGTCAATAAAGCATTTTCCATGCCGGTCCTTTATATTGTTACTATGCTCAAAGGTTCCGATTGATTGAGTAAAAAAGGCTTCTTTTGAAGCTTCAATCATGGCAGTTTCACAATGATTTTAAGCAACGATAAGGAATTCTCCCCCATGCTACACGGCACTTGGCGCGAGTTCCCGCGTATTTTCTTTGGAAAATGAAAAGGAGGCACTCGGATGGCGGGCCCCATGTCGCATAGCATGCCCTTGACTTTTGTCGATCCGCTGGACGAACTCTGCAGCCGCCTCCTGCGCGTTTCCGCTGACAGCGAGATAGACCTCGACATCGCGCTGGCCACCCGCGAACTTGAAACCCGCACCCTTCTCGATCAGCTTCCGGACTTCATTTACGTAAAGGACCGTCGCGGCCGCTTCGTCTTTGCCAATGCTGCAGCCGGGCGCAGCAGCAAGCTGCACAAAGGCAACGACCTGATCGGCAAGACCGATTTCGATATTCTTGATCATGAAACCGCACGCGAACTGTTTCTCGTCGAACAGGAGATCATGTCGACCGGCGTGGCGATCGACGGCCGAGAGGAACGCGTCAAGCTCGGCGACGGCCGTATGCTCTGTCTCACCACCTCAAAAATGCCGCTGCGCGATGTTCACGGCCAGATCGTCGGCCTGGTCGGGATTTCACGCGACATTACCGAGCGCAAACGCCAGGACGACCGCCGGCACGGCCATGCGCGCCTTCTCGAAATGGTCGCCCGGGGCCAGCCTTTGTCGGCGGTTCTGGATGCGATCGTCAAAACGGTCGAAGAGGAACTGGACGACGTCATCGCCTCGGTCCTGCTTCTCGAAGAGGGTGCGGACCGGCTGCGCCACGGCGCGGCGACCCGCCTTCCGCCCGATTATGTGAGGCTGATCGATGGCATCGAGATCGGCCCGAAGGTCGGCTCCTGCGGCACGGCCGCCTGGCGGCGCGAACCCGTCTTCGTCAAGGATGTGCTGGCCGATCCGCTCTGGGACAATTATCGCGAACTGGCCCTGAGGTTCGGCTTCCGCTCCTGTTGGTCGACGCCGATCATGAGCGCCGACGGGTTGGTGCTGGGCACGTTCGCTCTGTATTCGGATGCGCCGCGCGAACCGACCGAGCTCGAACTCGAACTGACGGCGATGGCGACCGACATCGCCGGCATCGCCATCGAACGCGCCCGCGCGGAAGAGCGCATCCAGCACATGGCCCATCACGATCCGCTGACCAGCCTTCCGAACCGCACGCTGTTCTGGGCGCAGTTCAGCCGTGCCCTGCATGAGGCCCGCCGCGAGAAACGCAAGGTCACGGTCGCCTATCTCGACCTCGACAATTTCAAGCAGATCAACGATACGCTGGGGCACGCGGCCGGCGACGAGGTGTTGAAAACGCTGTCGTGGCGCATGGTCAACTGCGTCCGCGTCACCGATCTTCTGGTTCGCCTTGGCGGCGACGAGTTCGCGATCGTCTTCAGCAATGTCAGTCAGGACGAACTCGGCCTGGTGCGCCGGCTTCAGGAATTGCGGACCGCGATCTCGAAACCCATCGTCATCGACGGCAAGAGCGTCACCGCCACCTGCAGCATGGGCGTCGCCTTTTTCCCGCAGGACGGCGATACGCCGGAAGACCTGCTCGCCCGCGCCGACCGCGCCATGTACGAAGCCAAGGATCTGGGCCGAGATCGCCTGCGTGTTTCCGGAGGCGAGGGGATTTAATCCTCGCTCTCTGTTTCGGCATCCGTGCCGAAATGTTTTGCCACATCCCGATGACCTTCGAGGATGCTGACAACCTGGAATTCGTCGCCAACGTAGCGAAAAAAGATTACATAGCCGCGAAAAGCCATGCTTCTGATGGCGGTATCAAGCTCGTCGCGAGCACGTCCCATTTTACCTGGAAGGCCGGCAAGCCTCACGCATTTCAGCCGTAATTGCCTTGCAAAGCCACGTCCCGTGGCTGGGTTGCCGCTTTCTCGCGTAATATAAGCTTGGATCTGTGCAAGATCTAAGCGAGCGCTGCCGAGATAGCGAAGTTGGGGCAATCAAAAGCCTTCCTTGGCAAGCTTTTCTGCCTCTGCGTCGAGAAAGGCCTCAACTTCTTCGTCGGTGTGGCTTCCACCCGCTGCAATTGAGCTTTGAATAGTGTCCCTCAGCGCCGAAAGCTTCGATTCGCGCTCCTGCACTAGTCGCAGCCCCTCGCGCACCACGTCGCTCGCCGAGCCGTAGCGGCCGTCTTGGACGGCTTCCTCGATGAATTTTTCCCAGCGGGCATCGATCGAAACATTCATGCGCCTGCCTCCAGTTTCTAGCTAAAATTATACTGGAGTAAAACTTTCTGCGCAATCTATGGCATCGGCTGAGACACCTCGGAAAGCTCGCCCTCCGGCGGCTTTTCCGGTGCCACGTAGATCTCCTCAAAACTCGACACGAACTTTTCGAACAGCACCGAAAAGGCGTTGAGTTCGTCTTCCGGCCAGTCCTCCAGGACCCGTGCCAGCAGCGTGCGTTTGACGGTGCGGATCTCGGCCAGCAAGCTGTCGCCGAAATCGGTGCGCACAACCAGCGAGCGGCGGCCGTCCGTCTGCGAAGCGTCGCGGCGCAGGATGCCGCGGGCGACGAGATCGGCCACCAGCCGGCTGCCGCGCGAGGGGTCGATGCGCATCGCCTCGGCGATAGCACCGACCGTCACCTCGCCTTCGATCCGGCGCATCACGTCGAGCACGTCGAGATGCGAGATTTCCAAGCCCGGCGCGATATTGGCGATTGCCGTGCGGCCGATGATCCGCCGGCCGATCAGGATCCGCATCCGTCCCAGCGTTTCGCTCACGCGGGCCACGTCCTCGGGGGAAGGCGAGGCGGCAGCGGGTTTCTCTTTCAAAAGGCTCTTCGTCGTCATGGCATGAAACATATCAAAGCCCATGAGGCTTTCCAACCGTTCTTTGCACTGCGCATCAGAGTGCCGTTGACAATTATATGCTGAAGGCACATAAATTTAGGACACTTTGGATTGACCCATGGATATGACCCGCCCGGCCCATGTGCCGCTCGTCGCCAACCACCGCCAGCGGTTGGTGATCTTCTGCTTTTTGCTGACGGCGCTGTTCATGGCGACGCTGGACAACCAGATCGTCTCCACCGCGCTGCCGACGATTATCGGCGAGTTCGGCGAACTGGAGCGTTTCGGCTGGGTCGGCTCGGCCTATCTTCTCGCCAGCAGCACGTCGATGCCGATCTACGGCAAGCTCGGCGACCTGTTCGGCCGCAAATACGTGATGCTGGCGGCGATCGTCATCTTCACCGTCGGTTCGCTCACCTGCGGGCTTGCCTGGTCGATGGATTCGCTGATCGCCTCGCGCGTGCTCCAGGGCTTTGGCGGCGGCGGCATCATGGTATCGATCTTCTCCATCAATGCCGACCTGTTCGAGCCGCGCGAGCGGGCGAAATACCAAAGCTATTCGAGCCTGGTGATCATGGCCTCCGGCAGCCTCGGACCGCTGCTCGGCGGCACGATGAGCGAACTGTTCGGCTGGCGGTCCATCTTCCTGATCAACCTCCCGGTCGGCATCGTCGCGGTCACCGGCATTTCGCTTCTGCTTCCCTATCGCCGCCCGATCCGCAAGCCGAAGATCGATTATCTCGGCGCCGTCCTGCTGGCGGGAACCGTTGCGAGCATCGTCGTCTGGGCGGACAGCGTCACACTGTTCGGTTCGCTGGTTGCCTGGCAGTCGATAGCCGTCGTGGCGGTCGGCACCCTCTGCGCCATCCTCTGGGTCATCGTCGAGGGGAAGGTGCCCGAGCCGATCGTGCCGCTGAAACTCTTCCGCGATTCGACCTTTTCGTTGTTCCTGATCGTCTCCTTCTGCACCGGTGCGGTGGCGATCGGCATGGCGAACTATTTTGCGCTCTTCCTGCAGACGACCACCGGCCTGTCGCCGACGACCGCGAGCTTCTGCTTTGTCGCCACGACCCTCGGCATCGTCATCGGCTCGATCTCGACCGGCCGGCTGATCTCGATCACCGGCCGCTACAAGCCGTTCACGCTGATCGGTCTGTCGCTGAATATCGTTGCCCTGTTCATCTTCTCGCAGCTACCGGTCGGAACGCCGATCTATGTCATCCTCGGCTTCATGCTGATGCAGGGGTTGGCGATCGGCTTCGGCCAGCAGGCGCCGATCATCGGCGTACAGAATTCAGCCCCTCGCGAGGATGTCGGCGCGGCAACCGGTGCTGTGACGCTGATGCGCATGGCCGGCGCCTCGATCGCCATCTCGGTCTATGGCGCGATCGTCGCGGCCGGTATCCGGGGTGTCGGCACCAGCATTCCGGGCGTCGAGGACATCGGCTCGCTGACGCCGCTGATGATGCTCGCATTGCCCGAGCCGTCACGGATCGCGGTCCACACGCTCTACACCGAGGCCTTCACGCCGGTGTTCCTGGCCGGCAGCGCCATGGCGCTGATCGGCCTCATCGCCGCCCTGATGCTGAAACCGGTCCGTTTGCCATCAGCGCTCGTGGCCGAAAACAAGCCGGCTGCCGCCTCGGAGTGATCTGGCGCAGCGGCGTTTTTGCCCTATCTTCAAGGGCATGAAACCAGAGGCGCTGCTTCATCCCACCCCGGCCGGGCTGTTCTGCCCCATCGGCCGCTTCCATGTCGATCCGGTCCGTCCCGTCGAGCGGGCGTTGATCACCCACGGCCATTCCGACCACGCCCGCGCCGGCCATGCCAAGGTTCTGGCGACCCGCCAGACGCTCGACATCATGCGGCTGCGCTACGGCGAGGATTTTTGCGGCGAGGAGCAGGCAGCCGCCTTCGGCGAAGAGATCGATGTCGAAGGCGTGCGGGTGAGTTTTCATCCCGCCGGCCACGTGCTCGGTTCCGCCCAGATCGCCATCGAGAAAGACGGTCTGCGGATCGTGGTTTCGGGCGATTACAAGCGCGGCATCGACCCCACCTGCGCCTCCTTCGTGCCGGTCGCCTGCGACGTCTTCATTACCGAGGCGACCTTCGGCCTGCCGGTCTTCCACCACCCGGACCCCAAAGACGAGATCGACAAGCTGCTGACCTCGCTGAAACAGTTCCCCGAACGCAGCCACATGGTCGGCGCCTATGCGCTCGGCAAGGCGCAGCGGGTGATCCGGCTGATCCGCGATTGCGGGTATCATGAGCCGATCTTCATCCATGGCGCCTTGGCAAAACTCTGCGATTATTATGTCGGCCAGGGCATCGATCTCGGCGATATAAGACCCGCGACGATCGAGAAAAGCAGCCCCGACGCCTTCAAGGGCGCCGTCATCGTCGGTCCGCCCTCTGCCTTCCAGGATCGCTGGGCACGCCGCTTCAACGAACCCCTGATCGCCTTTGCTTCGGGCTGGATGATGGTGCGCCAGCGCGCCAAACAAGGCGGCGTCGAACTGCCGCTGGTCATCTCCGATCACTGCGACTGGCCGGAACTGCTGTCGACCATCGAGGAGATCGGCCCGAGCGAGGTCTGGGTGACGCACGGCCGCGAGGAGGCGCTGGTGCGCTGGTGCGAGCTGAAGAACATTCCCGCCCGGCCGCTGCATCTGGTGGGCTATGAGGATGAGGGGGATTGATGGGGATGATCTTTTCCGCTCGCCGAATCGGCGTCACCCCCCTCTGGCCTGCCGGCCATCTCCCCCTCAAGGGGGGAGATCGGCAAGACGCGCCTGCGTCGCCTGGTCTTCGACGTTTGCTGGTGGCTAAACATTGCCGCGATTCGATCTCCCCCCTTGAGGGGGAGATGCCTGGCAAGGCAGAGGGGGGTAAGCCACACGCCAAGCCCTTAACGAGGTGGCAAAAGTGAAACCCTTCGCCACCCTGCTCGACCGCCTCGTCCTCACCCCCTCGCGAAACGGCAAGCTCACCCTTCTCGCCGACTATTTTCGCGATACGCCCGATCCCGACCGCGGTTATGGCCTAGCCGCACTCGCCGGCGGGCTCGATCTGAAAAGCGTCAAGCCGGCCATGCTGCGCGATCTCGTGCTGGAACGCATGGACCCCGTCCTTTTCCAGTATTCCTACGACTATGTCGGCGATCTCGCCGAGACCATCTCGCTGGTCTGGGACGGCACCCGCAAGGACGAAATCGATGACGAGCACCAGCCGCGTCTCGGCGAGGTCGTCACCAGAATGAATTCGCTCGGCCGTACCGAGGTGCGCTCCGCCGTTCGCGACCTGCTCGACAAGCTCGATACGTCGAGCCGTTTCGCCTTCCTGAAGCTCGTCACCGGTGCGCTGCGCATCGGCGTCTCCGCCCGTCTCGCCAAGCAGGCGCTGTCGGACATGAGTGGAAAAGACGTCACCGAGATCGAGACGCTCTGGCACGGGCTGACGCCACCCTATGAACCGCTCTTCGCCTGGCTGGAGGGCAGGGCGGAAAAGCCGGTCCTCGCCACGCCGGCGATCTTCCACTCGGTCATGCTCGCCAATCCGGTGGAGACGGGCGATCTCGAAAAGCTGGACCCCGACGATTACGCCGCCGAGTGGAAATGGGATGGCATCCGCGTGCAGATGTCGAGCTACGGCGGCACCAGAAAACTCTATTCCCGCTCCGGCGACGACATTACCGGCGCCTTTCCCGATGTCGTAGGGTCGATGAATTTCGAAGGCGTCATCGACGGCGAACTTCTGGTCGGCGGCACCGCCCGTTCCAACAATCCCACGCGCACCTTCTCCGACCTGCAGCAGCGGCTGAACCGCAAGACGGTGACGGCCAAGATGCTCGACGACTACCCCGCCTTCGTGCGCGCCTACGACCTGCTGTTCGAAAGCGACCTCGATATCCGCGCGAAGAGTTTTCTCGAGCGCCGCAAACGCCTCGGCGATATCATACAGCGGGCGCCGCATGATCGGTTCGACCTCTCCGATCTCGTGCCCTTCACCACCTGGGACGAGCTCGACCGCATCCGCGTCGCGCCACCCGATCCGGTCATCGAAGGGGTGATGATCAAGCGCAAGGACAGCCCATACCAGGCCGGCCGCCTCAAGGGCCCGTGGTTCAAGTGGAAGCGGGACCCCTACAATATCGACGCGGTGATGCTTTATGCCCAGCGCGGCCACGGCAAGCGGTCGAGCTATTATTCCGACTTCACCTTCGGCGTCTGGGCCGAAACGCCCGACGGCGAGGAACTGGTGCCGGTCGGAAAAGCCTATTTCGGCTTTACCGATGCGGAACTCGAAGTGCTCGACAAGTTCGTGCGCGACAACACGGTCGATCGGTTCGGACCCGTGCGGGCGGTGCGTGCGGAACCGGATTTCGGCTTCGTGCTGGAAGTCGCCTTCGAGGGCATCAACCGCTCGACCCGCCACAAGTCGGGCGTCGCCATGCGCTTCCCGCGGATCGCCCGCCTGCGCCAGGACAAGCTGCCGCGCGACGCCGACCGGCTGGCAACCCTGACGGCAATGGTGGAGGCACGCGAGGGTTGAATGTAGCGAAATTCGCCTATCTGAACCCCGATATTTCAGATCTGGGTGCTGGGGATAACGACATGACGAAATCGAGCTTTATCATCAAGGGCATTGTCGCACTCATCGGCTGCGTCGCAGCCGCTTATGTCGGCCAGGAACTTTTGGGCGGCGCCGCTCTCGGATGGGTGGTCGGCGGCGCTGTTCTCGGCGTCACTGCCGGACCGTTTCTTCAGGCGCTCGTTCAGTGGCGCAAGGAGAAGGATGCCATGCGCGCGAAGAGGCTTTAGGCAACCAAGCCTCGGGCTTCCCTATGAAGTTCGCGAATGAGTGAATGGACAGCGTTTCCTGCAAATGCTGATATCGGCCCGGCGAAACGCTCTTCAGGCTCATCACATATGACAGATCACCGCATTCTTCCTTCCCGAAATCTCATGGAAGACGGCGGTCTAACCCGCCGTACCCTGCTGGCTGGCGCCGCCGGCCTCTCGGTTGCAGCCATGCTGCCGGCCGCGGCCCGCGCTGAGTTTCTCGTTCCCGAAGTTCCTCCGCTCGAAAAGCAGGATTATGGCGATGCTCGCCGGCATTTCCACACCAACCTCATCCGCAAGGGCCCGTCCCCGGAACAGTCTCCCCCGCTCGGCACGCCCGCCGGTTCGAAGAAGGTGATGTATCGCGGCGGACCGGACGGCTCGATCGAGCTGATCGCCTGGATCTCGCCCTACGAGTCCTCCGCGAAACTGAAGCCCGCAGTCCTTTTCCTGCATGGCGGCAACGCCACGGGCGACGGCCATTGGGAACTGATGAAGGCCTATTGGGAAGCGGGCTACGTCGTCATGCTGCCCTCGTTCCGCGGCGAAAACGGCCAGGCCGGCAATTATTCGGGCTTCTACGACGAGACTTCGGACGCGCTGGCGGCAGCCTCCTATCTGGAGCAGCTGCCGGGGATCGACAAGAACCGCTTCTTCCTTGCCGGCCATTCGAATGGCGGCACGCTGGCACTGCTCGCTTCGATGACGCGAAAGTTCCGCGCCTCCGCGCCGATCTCGGCGGGCGTCAATTCCTGGCGTTATTTCGGCCGGTTCGAGCGGGAAGTGCGCTTCGACGAGAGCGACCAGAAGGAATTCATCATGCGCTCTTCGGTCTGCTTCGGCCACAGCCTCAAATGCCCGACGCTCCTGCTGCGCGGCACCGAGGAGCGGCCCTTCGACGCCGATCACCGGCTGCTGATGGACCGGGCGAAATCAGCCGGCGTTGAGATCGAGGCCAAGCTCCTGCCCGGCAACCACAACGGCGTCGTGCCGGGCGCGGTCGCCGAAAGCATCCGCTTCTTCAACCAGGTCACGGGTTAAGGCCGAGCCTTCGCCGGAGCGCATGTATGAGCGGTAGCAACGCAATGGATTGGGGCGGGCCGATCATCGTCTTCGATGCGATGTGCGTCCTGTGTTCGGCCAACGCCCAGTTCGTGCTTCGGCACGATCGCGCCGCAAGGTTCCGCCTGGCGTCGATGCAGGGCGAGGTCGGCACAGCGCTTTACCGGCGGTGCGGGATCGACCCCGAAAACCCCGAAACCATGATCGTCGTGGATGGGCAGAGCGTCCTGCGCGACAGCGACGCGGTTCTGGTAATCTATGAAGGGCTCGGATGGCCCTGGAAGGCGCTGTCGATCGTCAGGCTGGTGCCGCGGTTCATTCGCGATCCGCTTTACCGCCTGATCGCCAGAAATCGCTATCGCATCTTTGGACGGCGAGAGTCCTGCTGGCTTCCGTCACCGGAGCAGGCCCGCCGCATCCTGTGAAGCCGCATCCTGTGAAGAGGGTGCAGTAGGAATTACCCGAACATCAGCGACCGGTGCGTCCCCGCGCCCGCCATGGCGCCGTCACCGACGGAGATTGCCACCGAGCCTGCCGCGCGGGCTGCATCGCCGCAGGCGAAAACGCCGGGAATGCTGGTCTGCTGGGTCATGTCGGTGCGGATGAATTTGCCCACCGGGCCGTCCTCCAGGGCGCAGCCGAGCTGTTCGGCAATGGGACTTGCCAGTTCCGTTCGCGACAGCACGAAAAGTCCGGCGAAACTCAAGCCCCGGCCATCTTGCAGAAGGACTTCGGCATGGCCGCCGATCGACGAGATCGGGGTTTCCTCGACGGTGACACCACGCGCCGCCAGGTGGCCGGCCTGTTCCTCGTCAGGTCGGAACGCATCGTTGAGCAACAGGGTGGTCGGTCCCCAGTCGGGCAGCATCAGCGCGTGATGCATCGACATGGCGGAGACGCCGATCACGCCTATCTGTCCCCGGTTCAATTCGTAGCCGTGGCAATAGGGGCAATGAAAGACGCTTTTGCCCCACCGGTCGGTCAGGCCGGGAATCTCGGGCAGGTGATCCTTGACGCCCACGGCGAGCACCAGCCGTTTCGCCGCAAGCTCTCTGCCGCCTGATGTCACCGAGAAACCGGTGTCGCTTTTCCGGGCATCGTCGGCCCGTGCATCCAGCCATTCGACGGTCGGATAGGCCATCAGCTGCGAGCGGGCCTCGCCGGCGATGATCTCGGGCCGTTCCCCGTCGCGGGTGAGAAACCCATGAGAAGTCTCGGCAAAACGGTTTCTGCGGCGGCCGTCGTCGATGACGAGGACGCGCCGCCGGGCGCGGGCGAGCTGCAGGGCGGCGGAGAGGCCGGCATAGCTGCCACCGATGACGATTGCTTCGTAATCCATGCGAAATCCTCCTCATGAGTCTTGGAACAACATAAGTTACATGATGGCACGCGGTCAATAGATTCGTAACTTATGTTGTTGCGAATGAATGCGCGTGTTAGGAATGCACGGCCGAAAACGCGTAGGGAGCGCCGCGATGAGACATGACAGCCGCCTGTCCCGCATGCTGCATGTGCTGATCCATATGGATCGCCATGAAGGCGCGGCCACGTCGGAAACCATTGCCGCGATGCTCAACACCAATCCGGTCGTGGTCCGCCGCACCATGGCGGGGCTCCGGGAAAAGGGCTATGTGAGCTCGGAAAAGGGCCATGGCGGCGGCTGGAGACTGGGTCGCCCGCTATCGGAAATGACGTTGCTCGACATTTACGAAGCGGTTGGCGAACCTGCGGTCTTTGCGGTCGGCCCTGCCTGCGACCAGCCGGCATGCCTGGTGGAGCAGGCGGTCAATGCGGCCCTTTCCGAAGCTTTCGAGGAGGCCGAAAAGCTGCTTCTCAGCCGCTTCGGCCAGGTGACGCTGGCAGATATCGCCCGCGACTTCGATGCCCGCATGGCACGCTATCCGGCATTGGCGGCCCATGCCGGTGCCGGCTGGCACGCGTGAACGGTTCCACCAGCTTCGCGCCAGCCGCATCTGCCATTGTCGGCTGGACTTCATCTGCTGGAAGCGGGTTCCCATGCCATTCTCCTTTCGACCTTTCCGCCGACCCCTTGGCCTTTCCGTCATGCTCGCCGCGTCCGTGGCGCTCAGTGGCTGCCAGATTCCCTTGGTCACCGATACCAGCCGCATGAACCCGGACGTCTTCGTGCAGCAGACGGCGCCGGTCTTCAACGTCGCACCCTATGCCGATCCGCCGTCGAACCAGCCGCCTCCGATGCCTGGCGCCATCCCGCACAAGCGCCAGCTCTATCCGTCGACTTTCCACCAGACCTATGGACTGCCGGTTTCCAATCCGGTCCACCGGGCCATGTACGGCGTCATCCGCGACGACGGCCACACGCTCCCGGCCATCCCCTATTCGCGCATCGATGCCCGGTATCTGCGCCAGGACGTCGATTACCGCACCAACGAAGCGCCGGGCACGATCGTCGTCGATACCAGGGAACGTTACCTCTATCTCGTGCAGCCGGGCGGCAAGGCGATCCGCTACGGCGTCGGCCTCGGCAAGGCCGGTTTCTCGTGGCAGGGCCGCGGCGTGATCCAGCGCAAGGCGGAATGGCCGCGCTGGACGCCGCCGGACGAGATGGTCGCCCGCCAGCCCGACCTGCGCAAATTTTCGGCCGCCGAGGGCGGTGCCAATCCGGGCCTCAACAATCCGCTCGGCGCCCGCGCGCTCTATATCTTCAAGGATGGCCAGGACACGCTCTACCGCGTGCACGGCACGCCGGACTGGCAGTCCGTCGGCAAGCAGACCTCGTCGGGCTGCGTGCGCATGCTCAACCAGGATGTCATCGACCTCTTCGACCGCATTCCTTCGGGCACGCCGATCGTGGTCATCTGACCACGGAAACACCTCCTCCAATGGACGGAAAGAGCGGCATTGCCGCTCTTTTTTATTCGTCATCTCAAGGGTTTGAACCGCCGTGTAAATCTCGTGAATAGTTGATTAAGGACCGTGGACCTATCTTCCAGCTCAGGGAGCGAGTCGGAACCTTTCGACCGCCCTGCCGTTAAAGAGCGATTTTGCTGTTCCCTGCGTTTTACCTATCGAGCGGTCCTGCCTCAGATGATCCTGAACCCTTCCTTTTCCCGCCGGAGTTTTTTGTCTCTCCTCGGCGCGGGCGCCGCCTCCACGCTTGCCGGCTGCGCCTCGTCCGTGCCGCGCCCGCTGGCGACGACGGTTGCCTTCCGTCCGGAGCCCATTGAAGGCCCCTCGTCGGAACTGGATGTCATGTACGGCACCGTGGTCGATGGCGGTTTCGTCATCCCGGCGATCCCCTATCGACAGATCAACCCACGCTATTATCGCCAGCAGGTCGTCGATCCGACCGGCGAACGCCCCGGCACGGTGGTCGTCGATACGGCCTCGCGCTTCCTCTACCTCGTCGAGCCGGGCGGCACCGCCATGCGCTACGGCGTCGGCATCGGCCGCGAGGGTTTTGCCTGGCAGGGCGAGGGCGTCATCCAGTGGCGACAGAGATGGCCGAAATGGACGCCGCCGGACGAGATGGTCGCGCGCCAGCCGGAACTCACCAAATATTCGGCGAAGAACGGCGGCATGCCGCCCGGCCTTTTGAATCCCCTCGGTGCCCGCGCGCTCTACATCTTCCAGAACGGCAAGGATACGCTCTACCGCCTGCATGGCTCGCCGGAATGGAATTCGATCGGCACCGCCGCGTCGTCCGGCTGCGTGCGGCTGATGAACCAGGATATCATCGACCTCTACGACCGCGTGCCGGAAAAAGCGCGCATCGTGGTGTGGCAGTAGGCTTTTCTGTCACAGAGGGCTGCTATCAACCCGGCCTGATCCGCCGTGCCGGGAGGTTTACATGGTTGAAATCGATGTCCCTCTCGTCAGGGGACTGATCGCCGAACAGTTCCCCGAATGGGCGGGCCTGGACATGCGCCCGGTCGCGATCGGTGGATGGTGCAATCGTACCTTCCACCTCGGCGACACCATGCTGGTGCGTCTGCCGAGCGCCGAACGTTATGTCGCGCAGGTGGAGAAGGAGCATCGCTTCCTGCCGATGCTGGGTCCCCGATTGCCGCTTCCCGTTCCCGTGCCCCTCGGGCTCGGAAAGCCGGGCGAGGATTATCCCTGGCCCTGGTCGGTCTATGCCTGGATCGCGGGTGACCGATCCAGCCTCCAGACGATCGCCGACCTGACCGTTTTTGCGGAGGACGTCGCGGATTTCCTCCTGGCGCTGTGGAAGATCGACGCATCCGACGGCCCGTTGGCCGGCACCCATAACTTTTTCCGCGGCGGCGCGTTGGAAGTCTATGACGCGGAGACGCGCCGCTCGATCGACATCCTCTCCGGCGAAATCGATGTGCCGCTGATCACCGAAATCTGGGAGCGGGCGCTCGCCTCAACCTGGAAGAATACACCGGTCTGGGTGCATGGCGACGTCGCCGAGGGCAATCTCCTGGCGCGCGACGGACGGCTTGCGGCCGTTATCGATTTCGGCAGTTCCGGCACCGGCGACCCGGCCTGCGACCTCGTCATCGCCTGGACCCTGTTCGACGAACCGGCGGCCCGCGCTTTCCGCAACCGGGTGGGGCTCGATGCCGAGACCTGGGAAAGGGCGCGTGGCTGGTGCCTGTGGAAGGCGCTGATTACGGTTGCCGGCGAACCCGGAACGAACCCGCTGGTCAAGGAACAGCATCGCCGCTGGATCGACCGGATCGCCGCGGATCACCTAAGCCGAACTTGATCCGCGGGAACCACCTTGGAACTTCACCGTTACTTTGCGCGGGGCGTTCTGGAGGAAGCCATGCAGCAGCATTCACTATGGCGTGCGTATAGCTACGCCTGGATAACCTTGGCATTTTTCGTTTTCAGTCTTGTCGGGCATTGGCTGTTCGGCTGGTTTGCCTTCGTACAGGAACAGGCCGAGCACGGACAGCCGGTCGAATTTTCCCCCTATCTGACGGAAATGCTGCGCGACACTTTTGAAAACTGGCAGTCGGAATTTTTGCAGCTGCTCTGGCAGGTCGGGGGCCTGGCCTTCTTCCTGTTCCTGGGCTCGCCGCAATCGAAGGAAGGGTCCGACCGGCTGGAGGCGAAGATCGACGTCATCCTCCGCAAGGTGGATCCCGTCGATGGCGAAGGTGTGATCCGGGACCTGGACGAGCAATATTCGGGCCGCCATACCGACGAACCTGAAGCCCACAAGCCGTGAGCCCGACGGCTTCATTGCAATCTGGTGACGACCGGCCTCGGCCGGTCATGGAGGTCTGTCAAGCAGAGGGCAATGGGTCTTTTTCGCTTCCCGCCTTGGTCAGCCTCTGCTTCAGCGCGATCAGTTCGTCGCGCAGCGCCACCGCCTCTTCGAAACTGCAGCCGACAGCCTTGCCGATCGCACCGGCGACGCCGGCCGCCTGGGTTTTCAGCTCCGTTCCCCTTTTCGTCAGCGAGATCCTCACCTGCCGCTCGTCGTCGCGGTCGCGTTTGCGGGCGACGAGGCCGGATTGTTCGAGCCGCTTGAGGAGAGGGGAGAGCGTGCCGGAATCCAGTCCAAGCCGGTCGCCGATCGCCTTTACCGGCTGGTCGTCCTCCTCCCACAGCGTGATCATCACCAGGTATTGCGGATAGGTGAGCCCGAGCGGCTCGAGCAGCGGCTTGTAGGTGCGCGTGAAGGCATGCGCCGCGCCGTAGATCGCAAAGCACAGCTGCGCATCGAGCTCGATCTCGAAATTATCCGCATTGCCCGCTTTTTTCTGCATGGCCGGTCCTGTCTTCACGTGCCTGTGCTCTATCTTTTTCCGCAAACGCATTTTCGCAGGCTTGACGGGAAAATGCAATGCGCGTAATTAGATTGTGCGCAATTGAATTGCGGACAATATTTATCACCCAGGACTAGAACCAAGGGAGTTAGACCCATGCCCATTCTCTACACCACCAAGGCTTCCGCCACCGGCGGCCGCGCCGGCCATGGCGCCTCGGAAGACGGCGTTCTCGACGTCACGCTGACGGTTCCGAAGGAACTCGGCGGCGACGGTGCCCGCGGCACCAACCCGGAGCAGCTTTTTGCCACCGGTTATTCCGCCTGCTTCCTCGGTGCGCTGAAATTCGTAGCCGGCAAGGAAAAGGTAAAGATCCCGGATGACGCCAAGGTGACGGCCACTGTCGGCATCGGCCCGCGCGAAGACGGCGGCGGTTTCGGCATCGAAGTATCGCTTCTGGTCAGCATCCCGGGCGTCGAACGGTCGGTTGCCGAAGACCTCGCCGCCAAGGCCCACATCGTCTGCCCCTATAGCCACGCGATGCGCACCTCGACCGAAGTGCCGGTCACGGTCGCCTGAGGCAGGCCTCTTTCAGGAAGCGGCTCCGGCCGCTTTCTTTTGTTTGCTGTCCGGCGACGACCGTGCCGCGCGATAGGCGGCCGTTGCCCAATCGTTGAGCCGGTCGTCATCGTCGAGCACATCGGCCGGCACCTCGTAGTAGCTCGCAACAAGGACATTCCGGGCGGATGTCTTGTAGGAAAAGGGGCGTGACTCCAGCGCTTCGAACTGCGGCCGACTTTCATCGTCTACGCGAAAATACAGCGAGTTCTTCATCACGAAGCCGATTTGTGCACCGCCGATGCGTATCGCGGCGCCGGCAAAATAGCGGGTCACCGTGGCAGGCTCGACCGACGTCAGCCGATCCGCAATGTCTAAAGCCATCTGGCGTGAGATCGAAAGGGACATGGGTTCTCGGAATTCGGGTTCGGCGGTTTCTGGTTATCTCTCCGGCACCCGCCTCCGGTCAAGCCGCCGCCTTACTTGATCACGCTCAGCGTCGCCCGCAGCTCTTCCGGGCCGCCCTCGCCAAGCTCGGCGTCGACCTCCGCATGCACCCGTATCCAGATAGGCAGTGCGGCGGAAAGCATGGTCATTCCGTCGTCCGTCAGGCGCAGAAGCCGACCGCGCCGGTCCTTCGGGTCGACGGTGGTTTCCACCAGGCCGCGCCGTTCCAGTACTTTCAGTGCCGCCGTCAGCGTCGTGCGGTCCATCGCGAGCAGGCTGGCGACCTGGCCCATCGGCGCCGGCTGCGGCCGGTTCAGCGACATCATCAGCGAAAACTGCCCGTTGGTGAGCCCGATCGGCTTCATCGCATTGTCGAAACGTCGGGCCAGCGCCCGCGCCGCCCGCTGCACATGCAGGCAGAGGCACGTGTCGCGTACCAGCAGCGTCGTCGAAAAGGGAATCACTTCGATAGTCGGGATGTTTGACAGCATGGAAAGAGTATGTTGATATCAACTTATTCTGTCAAGCATTGGAGGAGGCCTGTCATGGATGTCACCATGTCCCCGAAAAACCCTGTCGTCAGCCGCGAGGAGTGGCTCGAAGCCCGGCGCAAGCTACTGGCTCTGGAAAAGGAAGAGACCCATCTGCGCGACAAGGTGCGCGCCGAACGCCAGGCCATGCCCTGGGTAAAGGTCGACAAGGATTATGTGTTCGACACCGCGAACGGCAGAAACTCGCTCGCCGATCTTTTCGATGGCCGCAGCCAGTTGATCGTCTATCACTTCATGCTCGGTCCGGATTGGGATGCCGGCTGCCCGGGCTGCTCGTTCCTGTCGGACCATATCGACGGCACGCTGCCGCATCTCAACAACCACGACGTCACCTTCATCGCAGTCGCGCGAGCGCCGCTCGACAAGATCGAGGCCTACAAGAAGCGCATGGGCTGGAAGTTTCCCTGGGTCTCGTCCTTCGGCAGCGATTTCAATTTCGACTATCACGTTTCCTTTTCCAAGGAAGACCTTGCCAAGGAGAAGGTGTATTATAACTTCCGTGAAGTGCCGCCGTCCGAGGCGCATGATGAACTGCCGGGTCTTTCAGCCTTCTACAGGAACGAGGCGGGCGAGGTCTTTCATACCTATTCCAGCTACGCCCGAGGCGGCGAAGAGCTGATCGGCACGCTGATGATCCTCGACCGGGCGCCGCTTGGTCGCAACGAGGACTCGACGATGAACTTCGTCAAGCGTCACGACGAATACGAACAGAAACCACAAGGGACGGCTTCATCCTGCTGCCATTGAACGGGTTCATTCTGGAGCTTCGAAAAGAGGAGGAGGAAAAGATGAGCGCGATGGAAATGCCCAAACCCCAGGCCGAACACGGCTTTCTGGAAAGAATGGTCGGCCTCTGGGAGGTGACCTCCACCAGCATGGGCCATGACGAAAAATGGGTCGAGGTCTGCCGGTCGCTGAACGGCATCTGGTTCGTTGCCGAAGGCAGCGGCGAGATGCCGGGGGGCGGTGGCCCGGCCACCACCATTCTCACCCTCGGCTACGATCCGGGCAAGGGCAAATATGTCGGCACCTGGCTCGGCACGATGATGAACCATCTCTGGGTCTACGAGGGGGAGGTGTCGGACGACGGATCGACGCTCAATCTCTACACGAGCGGCCCGGATTTCGCCAATCCCGGCAAGACCGGCGACTACCGCGAGCAGATCATCTTCACCGACGACGATCACCGCACCTTCAATTCCAGCGCCAAACAGCCGGACGGCACCTGGCAGCAGTTCATGGAAGCGCATTACGCCCGCAAGCGCTGAGCCTTGCGGGTGCTCAATCAACGCGTCGAACGGCCAACGCGTCGAACGGCGCAGTCATTCGGAGAGGAGACGACCATGTTGCAGACCGTTACCGGGACCAGATCGGAGACCCATGGCAAATTCATCTGGGTCGAGCTGATGACGCCCGATACCGATGCCGGCGGAAAATTCTATTCGTCGGTGGTCGGCTGGAAAGTCAAGGAAATGTCGATGCCCGACATGCCCGCCTACTACCTGTTCGAGATGGGCGAGGGCGACAATTGCCCGGGCATCGGCGGCATGATGAACTTTCCGCCCGAACTCGAGGGCAAGATCCCGCCGAACTGGACGGGTTATGTCTCGGTCGACGACGTCGACCAGATGGCCAGGGATTTCGTCGCCAATGGCGGCCGCGTGCAGCGCGAGCCCGAGGATATTCCGGGCATCGGCCGTTTCGCGGTCGTTGCCGATCCGCACGGCGCAGTCATCTGCATCATGACGCCGCTGCCGATGGAGAATCCGCCGCAGGAACTCGCCGCGGACGCCGTCGGCAATGTCGGCTGGCGGGAACTTTATGCCGGCAACGGCAAGGAAGCCATGGACTTCTACGGCAAGATGTTCGGCTGGACGCTCGACCACGACTTCGACATGGGGCCGATGGGCGTCTACCACATCTTCTCCCACAACGGTCGTCAGATCGGCGGCATGATGACCAAGCCGGCGGAAGTGCCGATGGCCTGCTGGTGCTACTATTTCATCGTCGACTCGATCGACGCCGCGATCACACGGTTGACGGCAGGCGGCGGCAAGGTCGTCCACGGTCCGATGGAAGTCCCCGGCGGCTCCTGGATCGTCCAGGCGCTCGATCCGCAGGGCGCTTTCTTCGCGCTGACTTCCGCGAAGAAGTAAGCGGCACAGTCTGTTTTGGCAGGTGTTGGCCCTCATCCTGAGGGGCATGCGAGGCGTTGAAGGAGACGCCCGCATGTCGCCAAAGGGTGAGGGCCTTCCCCTTTTATGCCTCGATAAAAACCGGTTGCAAAATGAAATTGGATTGGTAAACTTCGACCAATTGCAAATCGCAACTAGTTGAAGGGGGAGACCCATGGCGGATCGAAAACTGACATTCCTGATCGTTCACGGAGCCTGGACCGGCGGATGGTCCTGGGAGAGGGTGCTGAACCGCCTGCATGCCGGGGGCCACCGCGCCTATGCGCCGACGCTGACCGGGCTTTGCGAACGCAAGCACCTGGCAGGCCCGTCCGTGGACCTCGATACCCATATCGACGACATCGTCAACGAGGCGATCTACAAGGACCTGACGGATCTTGTGCTGGTCGGCCATTCCTATGGCGGCATCGTCGCCACCGGCGTGGTCGAGCGCATGCCCGAGCGCATCCGCTCGATCGTTTATGTTGAGGCCTTCATTCCCGAGGACGGCATGAGCTTCACGGACTACGATCCGGAGGGAGATTATTCCGCGCCGATGATCCCTGTACCGGAAGGACCAGGCGGCTATCTGCGCGAAGAGGACGAGCTGTGGGCCGCACCGAAGGCGACGCCCCAACCTTCCGGCACGCTGCGGCAGAAGCTGAAAGTCACCGGCGCCTACGAGCGCGTGCCCAAAAAGACCTTCATCGTCGCGACCGGCTGGGACGGGCCGTTCGGCCAGATGTCGGAGAAATACCGCGGCGCCCCTGGCTGGACCGTGCGGGAGCTTGCCTGCGGCCACGACATCCCGATCGACTTGCCGGACGAACTGACGGCACTGCTGATCGAGGCGGCCTGAATATCCTGCGGTGGAGATCTTGCGACATGGCGAAGCTCATCTTTGGAATGAACCTGTCCCTCGACGGTTATGTCGACCACGAGAAAATGGAGACAGGCCCCGCGCTCTTTCGTCACTGGATAGAGCACGTACGTGATCTGACCGGCAGTGTGTATGGTCGCCACATGTACGAGACCATGCGGTATTGGGACGAAGACCGCCCCGAATGGGATGCCGAGCGCCACGAGTTCGCCGCGGCCTGGCGGCGCCTGCCGAAGTGGGTCGTGTCGCGCTCGCTGAAGTCTGTCGGCCCCAACGCCACGCTCGTCGAAGGTGACGTCGAGGCGGCGATCCGTGACCTGAAGGCTCGGCTCGCCGGGGAGATTTCGGTGTCCGGACCGGACCTCGCGGGCAGCCTGACCGACCTTGGCCTTATCGACGAATACCGGCTCTACCTCCACCCCGTCGTGCTCGGCCGCGGCAAGCCGTTCTTCGCCGGCCCGCGGCCACCGCTTCGCCTTGTTTCCACCGATCGCGTTGGCGAGGAGGTGATCAGGCTGACATACGTGCCTGCTTAAATCCCTTCCTCGCCAGACCGAGCGTCGATGCGTCGGTAATCAGTGGCTCATCGAATTGATGCCGTTGAACATCGCGTCGAAATTGCCGTTCTCGATCGCGTAGCGCAGCGGCTTGCAGCGTTCGACGACCACTTCCTCGACGTCCGGCTGCCGCGTCAGGATGTCCATGACCTCCGAGATGAAATCGGCAAGCGGCATCGCGTTCGGGTCGCTGGCCTGGCGTTCGCCCATCAGGGATGTCTGCACATAGGGCGGCACGATCTCGATCACCTGCGGCCCCGCCTCTTTGAGCTGCTCGCGGATCGCCATCGAATAGGAATGAATGGCGGCTTTGGTGGCGGAATAGGTCGGCGTCAGCGCCATCGGCACGAAGGCGAGGCCCGAAGATACGGTCAGGATCGCAGCATCTTTCCGGGTGCGCAACTGCGGCAGCAGCGCCGCGATCAGCCGGATCGGGCCGAGCAGGTTGGCGGTGATCGTCTCTTCGGCGGTCGAAAGATAATCCGAGCCGGCGCCGATATGTTCCGGCACCATGATGCCGGCATTGTTGATGACGGCGTTCAGCGATGGATAGGCGGCCGCGAGCTCGGCCGAAAATGTCTTGATTGCGTCGGCATCGGAAAGATCGAGCACCATGCCTTTCATGCCGGGATTGGCGGCGGTCACCGCGTCGAGTGTTGCCTGGCGCCGCCCGGTGATGATCATCTGGTTGCCGAGCGCATGGAACGCCTCGGCGAGCGCCCGGCCGATGCCCGAATTGCCGCCGGTGATGAGGATCGTATTGCCGTTCATTTTCATGGTCGCCGCCTTTCCGTTTTGCGTGGCCGGAAAATACGGCTATCAATCTCTTCTCGGAAGAAGGCACCCAAAAGATGTATACGCACCAAAAGGAGAGTGACTGTGGATCAAGAAATTCGCCCGTCGATGCGGTCGCCCTCAGGTCGTGAAATCCCCGACGAGATCGACCCGGTATTGGAAGAACTGGTACGCGGCATCATCGGCCAGGTGGCCGACAAGTGGACCATGCTGATCCTCGAGGTCCTGGAAGAACACGGCACGCTGCGCTTCACCCGGATCGGAAAGCTGACCGGCGGCATCAGCCAGAAGATGCTGACCCAGACGCTGCGGCAGATGGAACGCGACGGTTTTGTGTCGCGCAAGGTCTATCCGGTCATCCCGCCGAAAGTCGAATACAACCTCACGGAACTCGGCCGAAGCCTCAGCGCCGCCTTCTGCGCGGTCTGGGAATGGGCAGCGACCCACCACGCCGATATCGAGGCGGCGCGAAAAGCCTTCGAAGAGCGCAGCGGGAAGGCCTGAGTTTTTCTCCTTATGGAGGGGAGGGTGGCCGGCAGGCGGGCGGGGTTTTCATACTGGTTGAAGGCCCCTCCCCAACCCCTCCACACAAGGGGGAG
>NZ_PVBL01000034.1:0-62682 GCF_002968555.1 Neorhizobium sp. T6_25 | reverse complement strand
GGTGGCGGCGGCGGCAACGGCGGTGGTAACGGCAGCGGTAACAATGGCGGCGGCAAGGGCAACAGCAGTGGTGCGAGCGGCGCCTCTAAGGGTAAAACTTCGACCGGCAGCTCACTGAGCGAACCGAATCCGTCAACACGCGACGCTGTTACATCCGCGGGGAGCGCGCTTGAGGTTCGCCATCGTAACGGCATGCAGGAGGTTGTTACCGATGGTCGCTACGTCATGCGCGATAACCGGGGCCGGACAATCGTCAATCGCGCCGCAACCTCCGCGGACCTTGCAAGGATTCGGTCCATGCTCGAATGACCCTAGGAAGGAAGGCCCTACTGCCCGTCGTATAAACGATACTTTCGCACTCGAAATTTCCGCGCGAAACAATGCTGAGGCGCTGGCCGTTTGAGACCTCTCCGCTATTTCTGCTCCAGCTTGGCAGGAAGTCGGACCGAGATGAAAACAGAAGCCACTTCCCATGGACTGTGCATTACGGAGCAAATATCGCTCGCCCCGATCTTGATGACATCTGGCGCTCTTCTCCTCGTCGCCGCCGGATTACTGGTCTTTCTCGCAAGCACGCGGCCTCCGCCAGCCATTTGAGGGTTTAGGGACTGCAACTGCGTCAGACCTTTGACCGTCTGGATCGCGAATGCTCCAGGTGCTAGTTTGACAGATGCTTCAAACCGACAATCAAAATGCCGGCGCTTTTGAGCCCGAAGACTTGCAGATGCTCCAGCAGGTCCTGGAGAAGATCTGCGACCAACGCGGCATCATCAAGTCGTCTGCCCGAGCTGCAGACATCGCAACCGATGTAATCAGTCTTTTTCAGCTTGGGGTTCGGCGTGAGGACCACCTAGTTGAAAGGTTGAATCCTCCGGCTGACGCCGCTCCGTAAAAACACCGCCCGCGCCTTTGGCTTCGGTACCGACGCCTTCGACCGTCCGTCACCGTACGGAAACTATCGTTGCAGCCCCGAGTTCTGGAGCCTTGGCGCCGAACAAGGAGAGGCTGATGCAAAGGTAATTTCTTCATCTCAACTTCCTTCGGGAATATGTAGTCGATCACGAGGGGGTGGAGCTTCCCGATCTGGAGGCTGCCAAAGGTGAAGCTCGCGAGACCATCCGCGAACTCGCAGCGGAGTACGTCAAAATGGGAGAGCCGCTCACGCTGTGGAGCTTTCGTATTTGCAGTGCGAATGACCTCCTTCTGGCCGAGGTCGCCGCGGCAGAGGCCCTGCACGACGTTATCGCACCTGTTTTTAAGGGTCCAAGGAGGCCCGACAGTCAGGTATAACTAACGCACGGCCTCATGCGGTTTTGCGCCGGGAACAGCATCTTCCTTAGGAGTTGGGCTTGCTAGGTCAACGGAGGAAAGCATGCCTCGGTATTACTTCCACGTCCGAACACACGGTGTGCTTGAGAAAGACCCTGAAGGCACCGAGTTTGCATCCGCAGATCTCGCCTATGACGAGGCCGTCAAAGGGGCTCGAGAGATCATGGGAGAGAAGGTTTGCAACGGCGAGATTGTCGATGGCGAGACCTTTGAAATTACCAATGAGAGCGGCGAAGTCGTTGCCACCCTACCGCTCAAGTCGGTTGTCCGGTTCAAGTGACGGCCGGCATATGTGGTCGGGGCTCGGGGGGAACCCGGCCATTCTTCTGCTGCAACTCATCCCCGAGCAAGTTTCGGCGGGCATAGATCCTGTCCAGGAGACCGCCGATGCAGGACCGAGATACTGATGATGTCGAGAAGCAGAAACCCGACGACGAAGAACTAGCAGACCTAACCGCCGCGATCCGCGAACTCCAGCAGAGCTTGAGAGACATCAACGATGCGCTGCTGGGTGAATTGGCGCCGGAAGGCACTGCCTGACCTTTTTAGAAGCCCCACCATCCGAATTTAGCGAGGCGGGACTAAGGGCCGACCGAGGTTGATTTGCCTATCAGGTGCCGCATGTCCGCTGCATGGTAAAAACTCTTTCTCAGTTTTCTGCTTCTGGTCACCCGAGCGTGGACCATTGGGCTCTTGTAGCTTGCCTACCCTTATCCTTATGAGACCGAGGTGCTGGTCGTCGCAATTATCAAGGCGCGGACGACCTCTGGCGGATGCCACGAACGCAGAGTTGAACGGCCTTCTGACGACGCTGAAACGGACGCTGGAGTAACGGCCCCACAAAAAGGCCCGCCGAAGTGGGCCAAGCTGCGGGACATGTCTGGAGTAGGCTGGAACGGAGCGGGGGCGCTCAGCAGCGATGGATAACCGTGCAGACGCCGCGTGAGGACGGCGGGTTGACCTGCGCGTCCGCCATGCTTCGATAGTGGGCGCATCCGGGGTCAGGACCGCCGGATCGGGAGCCCTATATGCTTTTCGTATTCCTGCTCTGGAACGCCATATGATCCGCCAGCGAGGTCCTCCAGCTTTGACCGATCCACGACCTTGATGTTGCCGCGGGTTGCCTTGATCGCGTGGATACCTTCAAGGAAGTGTGTTTGGTCCGTGACGCCGGAGCGGCGTACCCCGAGCATAAGCCCGAGGAACTCGTGGGTGAGCGGCAGGTCGTCGTTTTGCAAACGGTCGTGGCACATCAGGATCCAGCGTGCCAAACGCTCAGGCATGGTGTAACGGGCATTGGCGAGAGCTGAGTGCGCGAGCTGCAATTCGCAGCAATGGACATATCTGAGGAGCACGTCGTTCGCAGAGGGAACCTGTTCGACTGCTGATAGAAGCGCAGATACCGGAACTGAAATTCCGCTTCCCTCAACCTGAATGAATGTCCTGTTCGGGGTCTGGTTCACCTTGAGAAGCACGTGCGCGCCTGCCATGCCATCATGCCCGATATGCCCAACTTCCACCGACTCATCGTCCGAGTTTGTCGCCACCAGCGACGCCAGCCCTCGCTCCAGGAAGTAAACCACTTCTGTCGGCACCTCGGGCGTGACCATCTCGAACTTCAAGGGAAGCTCAACCGGCCGCATGTGGGGTTGCAGCATTTCGAACGCTTCAGGAGGAAGAGCGCGAAGGAGAAGATTTCGAATTCCTGACTGCGAAAAGTCGAACATAGCCCAGCCTCAGCGGGATAGAGCCCGACCTCATGCCGACCGGTGGCGAAGTGTCAGCAATAACAAGTGTATGCGCCAGAATGCCTTGTCCGGCCAAGAGCCGCGGGCCGTTTGTACGTTTCTGACAATCTTAAGATGCGGCGGCCCTGGCTGTGGCCAGGCTTACGTGATCGATGATCTGAACGGCGGCCGAAAAGGAAAGAACGATGACAGTGAAGCCATCCTCATCCGTGACGTTCATGATCCAGGCCGAAACGTCGGTCTCGGTCAGCATAGAACCCTTCAATCGTTCGGCGATGGTCTCGATCGCCTCACTGCGGGCACTCTGAATGTCGGGGTGCTCCGAGCCGACAGTATCAGGCAAGTTGACACTATCATGGAGATTGAAGAAGTACCGGGCCATATGGCTGTCGCTCCTGTCCAGGCAAGAGCGAAACGTGATCTCTCAGCCATCCGCGCCTGTGATCGATGGCGGATGATGAACCCTTGTAGCATATAATGACGTTCTAAAGAAGGCTTGGGGTCAAGCTCGGTTAACGCGTTGCATTCGCACCCATCCGTTGGAAGGGGAAGGCCCGCGTCATTTCCTGAACCGCGGGCTTTCGCGGCCGGGGCTCTTCTGAAGCGCCCAGGCTATCAATTTCTCCAAATTGAGTACGACTACGGGCCTCACTGTTGAGAATACAACCGCCGCACGCGTTCCGACCCCACCTGCCGAACCAATTCGTCGGGAGCGCGTTGGAGGGCAGACAAAAGCTTGGAGGTATCCCTTGAACACGGCTCCGCAATCCAGGCCGAAAAACGGCTTGCTTTCACGGCTTCCACAAGAGGTGTTAGGGCTCATCTTGCCCGGCCTTGAACGTGTTACGCTGCAGCAAAATGATGTGCTCTTTGAGCCGTTCCAGACGATCGAACATGTCTACTTTTTCGAAGGGGGCCTCTCCTCCGAGATCGCCGTCAACGGGAGCTCGAACCGCATCGAAGTTGGCTGTATTGGGGTAGAAGGCATGTCCGGCCTCCCTGTCGTTCTTGGAACCGACAGAACACCTCACCGCAGCTTCATGCAGGTCGGCGGGCCTGCTATGCGGATCAATGCCGCTGACCTTGAGAAGGTGATGGACGGTTATCCCGCCCTCCGCAAACAGCTACTCCGCTACGCGCACGTCTTCATGGTGCAGATTGCAGCGACGGCGCTGGCGGACGGGCGGTATAATGTGAACGAACGGCTCGCGCGCTGGCTTCTGATGTGTCACGACAGGTTGGGGGACGAGCTTGCGCTGACACATGATTTCCTGGCGTTGATGCTAGGTGTGCGGCGACCGAGCGTGACGGACGCTCTTCATGTGCTGGAGGGGGAGCGCCTTATCAAAGCCGATCGAGCCCGCATACAGGTTCGCGACCGATCGGGCCTTGAGCAATTCGCCGGGGAGGCCTATGGGGTCCCAGAAGCGGAGTACCGCCGGCTGTTTTCGAGCTAGTGACCATCCTTCCCACGTTTCCCTTTCTTTCTGACGGTCTCGCTCGTTAGCTCTGCGAGAGCAGCGAATGGATTGAGACCAAAAAGGGCAGCGGATGGTTTCCGCTGGCGGCTGCCGCTCACCGACCTAAACGATCTCGCTGGCCTGTTCGCCGCGGCAGCGGCAGATTTGATCACCGGCCGCAATCACCGGCTATCGTACAATTGATCGTGTCCCTCGCGAAGGGCCTCGGGCTTTCTCTCGTGGCTGAGGGCATCGAAAATCGGACCGAGTGGCAGATGTTGGCTTCACTGGGTTGCGAGGACGGGCAAGGATATTTCTTTGGCAAACCACTTTCGCCTGGTGATCTACTCGCACTCACCGCAGAACTGCCCTGGCTAAGGGCAGCGTAGCGTTTGCCGAGAAAACTGTGGGGCTCGCCGTTCAGCGACGTCATCAACGATATGAAGGCCAGGCAGAGTAGACCAGGGCACTGTCAGCTGATCACCGACTACGAGCAGATTGTTGCCGAACTGAAAGAAGCTCTTGCAATGGTGGCGCCGTCCCGCCTGCACTAGGCCGCCGGATCTTTGGATGCAGTTCGACGCGGTCACCTGTGGGTGGCGTCTCGCCGGCAGGCAGGCTTTTTAGCTTCTGACGGCTTATGCCAAGCAACCTCCAAGTATGGCGGCTTGTTCGCCGCCATACATAATGGCAAGTCTAGGTGCTCAAGCCTTGATGAAGGCCAGTAGATCCGGATTGAGCACGTCGGCATGGGTCGTCAGCATTCCATGCGGATAGCCCTTGTAGACCTTCAACGTACCGTCCTTCACCAGCTTCACGGACCGCTTGCCAGCGTTGTCGATCGGCACGACTTGGTCGTCGTCGCCATGCATGACGAGGGTCGGAACGGTGATCACCCTTAAGTCTTCCGTCTGGTCGGTTTCGGAGAAGGCGCTGATCCCATCGTAATGAGCCTTGGCGCTGCCCATCATGCCCTGCCTCCACCAATTCTGGATGACACCCGGATAGACCTTGGCGTCGGGACGGTTGAATCCGTAGAACGGACCGGCGGGGAAGTCGATGAACAGCTGCGCCCGGTTCTCGGCAACACCCTTGCGAATGCCGTCGAAGACCTCCATCGGCACGCCGCCGGGATTGGTCTCGGTCTTCAGCATCAGCGGCGGTACCGCGCTGACAAGAACCGCCTTGGCAACACGTCCCTGCGGCTGACCGTATTTTGCGACATAACGTGCAACCTCGCCGCCACCCGTCGAGTGACCGATATGAACAGCGTTGCGTAGATCGAGATGCTCGGCGACGGCCGCCGCGTCTGCGGCGTAGTGATCCATATCGTGACCGTCGCTCACCTGAGAGGAGCGGCCGTGGCCACGGCGGTCATGCGCCACGACGCGATAGCCGTTGCTGACGAAGAATAGCATCTGAGAATCCCAATCGTCAGACGACAGCGGCCAGCCATGGTGGAATACGATCGGCTGGGCGTCTTTTGGACCCCAGTCCTTGAAGAAGATTTCAACGCCGTCCTTGGTCGTCACGAAACTGGTAGTCATTGGTTCGATTCCTTTCGGGTTACGGGAGTTTTTCTTTTCAGAAGCCAGGGCCGGCATGGCCAGAGCCAGGGAGATCGTGGTGCCGGTCAGCAAAACCTGCCGGCGCGACATCGAAAAGTCATGGGTCATCGGATGCTCTTTCGAATTGACCGCTAAGCCTTACTCGGCGCCGCGGGTGCTTTCGAATAGGAACCAGGCGCGGCGCTCGGCTTCATCTACCCAGTTTTCGATTAGGCTGGCGGTCGCGATATCGCCATGTTCATCACAGAGATTGTGGGCCTGCTTCATCAACGAAACCAGCGTCAGGTTGTCTTCGCGGAGTTCGGACAGCATGTCGGCAGGGGTGACGAAATCGGCATCATTGTCGAGAAGACGCTTAGTTTTGGAGATATGACCGATCGACCGGATCGTCGTGCCGCCAATCTTGCGGGACCGCTCGGCAATGTCGTCCGTCATCGCGAAGATTTGCTCGCCCTGTTCGTCAAGCATCAGGTGGTAATCGCGGAAATGCGGGCCGCTCATGTGCCAATGAAAATTCTTGGTCTTGAGGTACAGCACGAAGACATCGGCCAGCAGCGCTGTCAACGCGCCAGAGATATCGGCGGTCCCGTTGGCACTAAGCGTTGTGGGTGTTGCGAGAGCCGACTTGCGATGTTTTTCAGCGAGCACGCGGTCCATGATGGTCTCCATTGGGGTTGTGCGAAGTGATGGGAATTTTTTAGATCGGGCAGCGACTCTGCACTATCCTATGCTTGGCTAGTTGAACCCACACCTTGGTATAGTTTCGCATCTCTCTCGCTGAAGTTAGGCTCCGGGGGGCTTCGGCCCTCTTAGGAAGACGCGCTGGGCTCCATGCCCTGGAAGGTCGCGTACCCTCTCCCGAACCTTCGGATTCGCAGTCCGATAAGGCCATCCCGGCCGCGCGGGAATGGCCTTCCCGTTATTGCCTTTATGAGATTGAGTTTACAGCGGAATAGCCGATTTTGGATTGCGTTTTTCTGGCCGGGATGGCTTGATGGCGCAATTGGCATCTATCTGGAAAATTGCATTGCGCTTATTTGATCTTGTAAATCCGAAACAACAGTTGTCACCCTATGAGATAGGGGTTGTCTCTTTCGCTTTTCTGCTTGCGGCAACGCTCTTCTATCTCGACACCTTCACGGACATCCAAAGCGCGCTTGCCACACTCTATGTCATCACGCTACTTCTGTCGGCGGAAACGCTGACGGAAAAAGGGACGCTGCTCCTGGCGGGCGTCTGCATCGGCCTTTCGGCGCTCTCCTATGTCGCAGGCCATGGCATGCAAGGCGACATTGCCGCAGCACTTCGCCTGACTGTGGCCGTTGCCGCCATGGTCATCACCTGCCTCCTGATCATTCGGAACCAGCGTGCGCGTCTTGCTTTGGTTAAATTCAATGCCGACTTGCAGAGCAGCGAGGAACGTTATCGAACGATTTTCGAACAAAGCCGCGTCGCCCTCTGGGAGCGCGACTACTCTCAAATCCGCGCATTGTTGATGAAACTTCGTGAAAACGGCGTCTCCGATCTGCGGGTTCACGCTCGAGACAATCCCGCTTTCGTCGCAGATTGCATCGCTCGCATCCCTACCGTCGCCGCGAACGCAGCCGCACTTGAACTGCTCGGCCACGTCGATGCGGGGAACATCAGCTCGATGCGCGGCTATATCGCGCAGGACGACGCAACTTTTCTTGAGTTGATGGTGGCAATATTCAATAAAGAGGATTCCTTCGAAGGCAAAGGCTCCATCATCACCAGTGACGGCACAACCAGGTTTGTGTTGCTGACGGTCGGCTTTCCAGAAGATGTCGCGAACTTCAACCGTGTCATCGTCGGCATGTTCGATATCACAGAACGGGAGATGGCGCAGAAAGCACTGTTCGAAGCCCAAGCGGAGTTCGCGCTCGCATCACGAGCAGCAACTGTGGGCGCACTTTCTGCATCGCTTGCACATGAACTCAACCAGCCGCTCGGCGCGCTTGTCGTCAATGCGCAAACATTGCAGCGCTGGCTTGATCGCGACCCGCCGGATTTGGCGGCTGTGTCCCGATCGGCTGAGCGGATCGTCCGCGACAGCCAGCGCGCCAGCGACATCATTCAAAGCACCAGGTCTTTGCTGAGCGAGCGCACCCCGGTCCTTGAGCCAGTGTCACTAACCGATCTCGTTAGCGAGACGCAAACGTTGATGGAGAGCGAGTTGCTCAGAAACGGGGTCATGGTTGAAATAGCGCCCGCAAACAACGTGCCCACCGTCAACGCTGTCCGGATAGAACTGCAGCAGGTGCTGATCAACCTCATCACCAACGCTGTCCAGGCCATGGCGGCATCGCCAGAGGACCATCGAAGAATATCGGTGACAATCGAACTGGCAGAAAACCAGAGCGTCAGTGTCAAGGTCCGCGACAGCGGCCCTGGCCTTAGCCCCGAAAACCTCCAAAACCTGTTCAAACCATTTTGTACCACTAAGGAAACCGGCCTTGGTATGGGACTTGCCATTTGCCGTAGTATGCTCGAGGCCCGCGGAAGCACATTGACCGCCGGCAATCACGCCGAAGGCGGCGCTTTGTTCGAAATGATCGTACCGATCGAGGCTGCCCATGAATGATGCCAGAATGTCTCTCAAAGGCCAGAGCGGTGAAACCCCCGTAGTCTATGTCGTTGACGACGATCCCTCGATCCGCGAGGCTCTGGTCGATCTTTTCCTGTCTGTCCGAACGGAAGCACAGGCATTTGAAAGCGCTCAAGAGCTGCTGGACAAGGCCGATCTCAGGCGGCCGGGCTGCATTTTACTCGACGTAAGACTGCCGGGCGCCAATGGTCTCGACTTCCAGCTTCATCTGGAAAAGGTTGGCAACCAGATGCCGATCGTCTTCATGACCGGCCATGGCGACATTCCGATGACCGTGCGGGCGATGAAAGCCGGCGCGGTGGATTTTCTTAGCAAACCGTTCCGGGATCAGGATATCCTAGATGCGGTCGCCTTAGCTTTCCAGAAAGACCGGGACCTGCGCCAACAGTCTGCGGCCAATGGGGCCGTTACGGAACTGGCCAAGACATTGACCCGTCGCGAACACGAGGTCATGGCGGCTGTCGTCAAGGGACTGATGAACAAGCAGATCGCTTTCAGCCTTGGCATCAGCGAAATCACGGTCAAACTCCACCGCGGCAATGTGATGCGCAAGATGGAGGTCCGCTCGGTCGCAGATCTGGTCCGCAAAGCCGAGCTGCTTGGTCTGTGAGTGGCAAAAACCTAGACCCTTGTATGGTACAAGGAACGGTCTCGAAGGAGCATATACGGGTTGTTGATCCAACACGGCAAGGCAAGAGAAATTGTACAAAACACCAGTCATAGCCATCGTCGACGATGATCGGTCGATCCGCGAAGCGCTTGACGATCTCATTTTATCTTGCGGCTACCAAAGTCGGCTGTTCACGTCCGCCGAAGAGTATCTTGCTGCTGAGGATCGCGCCTCGATCGATTGCATGCTCGTGGATGTCAAAATGCCCGGTCTCACGGGAATCGAGCTGCAGGCTTTGCTGAACGAACAAAATACGCTGAAGCCCCCAATGATCTTCATGACGTCCTATAGCGACAACAAAACAAGGGCAACGGCGATGAACGGCGGCGCTTTTGCCTTTCTCGGCAAGCCGGTGAACTTTAACCAATTGGTCCAGTGTCTCGAACAGGCGCTGAAGCACTGATTCACGCGAACACGGAGCATAAATCCATGTCGAACGACTGTTCTCACACATCGACGATCCGCTCGGTCCGCCCCATGACGCTGGGCTGCGAGGAGTGCCTTGAAACAGGCCAGGCGTGGTTTCATCTCAGGCTATGCCGCGAGTGCGGCCATGTCGGGTGCTGCGACCAATCCCCCGGTCGTCACGCCACCGCACATTTCCATGCCACGCGCCATCCGATCATCGAGGGTTACGATCCGCCGGAAGGATGGGGATGGTGTTTCATTGACGAGACCATGGTCGCACTGCCGGACCAGACCCCGCAGCGTGGCCCCATACCGCGCTATTACTAGACCATCTCAAAACGGCAACCGATTTAGGCACGTATCAAGCCAGGGGAAAAATCGATGGCGGATCTCAGCGCAAGGCAACACCAGATGTTTCCGGAGCTGAACCCTCGTCAGGTCGAGACGGCCAAACGTTTTGCCAGTGGCGAGCCGCGGCATTTCGAAGCTCACGAATCCATCTACAAAGTCGGCGATCACGCAGCACCGGCCTGGCTGGTGCTGGAAGGGTCGATGGATGTCTTTCGCCATGAGGGCCTGTCGCATGAGGCACCGATAACCACCCATGGTGTCGGTCAGCTGTCTGGTGAAGTCAATCAGCTTTCCGGCCGTCCGACACTGGCCGGTGCACGAGCCGGCGCCGATGGCTGCACCGCCGTTGCGTTCGATGCAGCCCATATTCGCGCCCTGGTGATCGGTTCGGCGGATGTCGGCGAGATTATCATGCGCGCCTTTATCCTGCGCCGTGTTGGTCTGATCGATTCTGGCGCAGGTTCCGTTCTCATCGGGGCTGCCGGCAATGCAGCGCTGTCACGCCTCCAAGCGTTTCTCGCCCGCAGTGCCTTTCCCTATATCGTGCTCGATTCTGCCAGTGAAGGCGAAGGCAGTGCTCTGATCGAACGCTTGGGCATCCTCGCATCCGAGTTGCCGCTGATGGTTTGCCCTAATGGAACGGTGCTGAAGAACCCGACCGACGCGGAAGCCGCAGCATGCCTTGGAATGACGCCTGAACTCACGCCCGGCAAGCTTTATGACGTTGCCGTTGTCGGCGCCGGACCGGCGGGCCTGGCCACCGCCGTATATGCCGCCTCCGAAGGGCTTGACGTCATCGTCATCGACGAACGTTCGGTGGGAGGACAGGCAGGCGCTTCCTCACGCATCGAAAACTATCTCGGCTTCCCGACCGGCATATCCGGCCAGGCACTGGCGGGTCGCGCCTATAACCAGGCACTTAAATTCGGCGCTGAAATGGTATTGCCCGTGGCGGTCGATAGTCTGATCGCGCCCGAACGCGACGCCGGTGTGCTGACGCTGGAGCTGGCAGGCGGAAAGGCCGTGACTGCGCGAACGGTCGTCATTGCCTCCGGTGCGCACTACCGGCGCCCGGATATCGCCAACATCGAAAGCTTCGAGGGCAATGGTATCTCCTATTGGGCTTCTCCAATAGAAGCGAAACTCTGCGCGGGCGAAGAAATCGCCCTGGTCGGTGGCGGCAATTCGGCCGGCCAGGCCATCGCTTTTCTCGCACCTCAGGTCAAGATACTGCATCTCGTCGTCCGGCGCGCGCTCACGGAGACGATGTCGCAATATCTGATCGACCGCATCAAGGCTTTGCCCAATGTTGAACTGCACATGCATTGCGAAGTGGGCGCGATCGAAGGCGGTCCTACGGGCGGCCTGAAATCCGCCACCTTGCGCAACCGGCTGGATGGAAGCGACCAACAGCTGTCACTTCATCACCTTTTCCTCTTTATCGGAGCCGATCCCAATGCAGGTTGGATCAGCGACCGCGTTCATACCAATGAGAATGGCTTTATCGTTACGGGCCAATCGTTCGATGCGCTTTGCAGCTTTTCCCGCAAGCCACTGCCGCTGGAAACCAGCCTACCGAATGTCTTCGCCATCGGCGATGTCAGGGCCGGATCGACCAAGCGGGTGGCGGCCGCAGTTGGAGAAGGTGCCGCAGTTGTCTCGCAGATCCACGCGGCGCTCAGCCTGATGAAGACCTCGCACTGAAGCATCCGACATTGCTCCATTCCAAACGACCCGCTGAAGATGCCAGCGGGTCATTTGTCATTCTCTCACGTGCTAGCTAGCCGTGAAGGTGCCAGCGGAGCTCACGACGGATATCGCGTCTATTCCTTGTTGAACGATTGGCTGGCTGTCGTCATCTTCGCCGCTCTCCTTGCCCTGGCGACGGGTTCCGCCGGGACTGACGCCGGAGCGGCGAACGTTGTGGGCTGTTGGAGGCGATACGTCACGATCGTCGTACAGGGCCTGACGCTACCGCGTGTAGTACGACGAAGTGTCTCCGTGCATGATCGCCATAGATTGCCGTTTCGAGGGTGTGATGTCCTATCGGCGAAGCGCACGGCAACCCTGCCACAAAGCGTCCGGTTTCGCACAGAGCCGCAATAGACATTCCAAAAAAGAGCCGTTTGCGGTACATTGGTGCATCTAAAGTTTCAGTCATCCTGTTGGCTCATCAGCGGCCGGATTGTTCCGGGCGCTGATGCCAGGATGAATGACCGAGACGGTAACTGAGACGTTACGGCGTGCCGCTTGGCATTTGTTGCGACAGCGGCCAAACGAGGTCTTTCGAAAGGCTCCGACAACGTATCTTCCGTTCATACCGAACCCTGAGGCGCCGCTCGACCAAAAAGCGATCGCCTTCTGTGTGTCCGCCCACGTCAGCCGTTTGACACACGCAAAATGGGCGACATCAATCAGCATAGCAAAAGGTGCGAGCAATGACTTTCTCCGAACCAGCGACCAAGTTCAAAATTCCGAATTCGAAGAAGGTGAGATGCGTCGTCGATTTCGCCCGGCGCCACCGCCTCCATGTAAAAGAGCAGTCGCAGCTTCTCAAGCTTTTAGGGCCGATGGCCACCGAGCAGGAGCTTCTGATGAACGTCCGTAAGGAACTCAACCTACGCTAGCTCCGCTAAAGCTTGCGAAGCCCGCCGGCGTCGGTCGATCTTTCGGTTTCCGTCTTTTCGTGCTTCGCACGCAAACGGATGGCACGATCAGCCTTTGCAACAGCCTCGTCGCGGTCCCTATCCGTCTGCTCAGGAGATGATCGTGCATCGTCACTCCCACCTACTGGTGCTACATCCTACTCGTTTGAGTGCCCCTGCGCCTGACGTTCGGGGACTCCTGCGAAGGGAATGGCCGTGGTGGCCGGAATGGTGCCAGTCATGAGGGTGCGCCTCGTAAGGCCGGAGCGTGCGGCGTGCTTGGATGAAGACATGGTGCCTTTTTAAAGATGGTGCGAGGACAGCGATGGCGCGTTGATCCCGGCCCTGCTCTGCCAAAGCGCTAACAGATGGCCACCTCGCCAGTTCCAGGCCGGCCAAGGATTATATTTCGACTCTTGGCAGTGATAGATCGCTTCCTCAAAGCTGATGCTTAACGCCGTCTCCTTTTGCCTGAACGCGGGCGCTGCTCGGCAGTTTTGGTCACGATAAGATGGAGACAGTAGTGCTCCCGATGATACCGGCGCCCGCGCCTGTGGTGATAGGGACTTTACCGTCGAGCCTTCCAGCCATCAGCATGATCTCCTTTGACCTGCGCGAACCGCGGTCGAAGATCAAGGTTCCCAGACTGCAACCCTATGTCATCACTAACTTGCATTGTGGCAGCTTCGAAAAGGTCCAAAGGCGATCTGATCGGCATGCCGCTCAATATCTTCGCGGCGGTGACCACTGTATTCGTCGCCTCGAGTGGAGGATTAGATCAAGCTCGGTGTTGATCGATCCGAAGCCGTGGATGCGGTTGAGTGAAGACAGGAGGAAGGTAGCTGCCGCTAAGTTCGGTGCCATGCGTCCTTATTCCTATCCGCGTACGGCAAGGCCGGTAATCTCCTATCTTCGTGGATGGAGCCGCGGCCACACATGTGCTTGTTGTTGACGCGCGACTGCGGCACCCACGGCCATCATCCCAAGAGCAAAAAGCCCTAGCACAAGCGGCCGCGACTTACTCAGCCGTGATGACAGTCCACCATCAATATGGGCGGAATCGATCGATGCTTCATAGAGGTTTCCATTGCTGCCCCGAACCGTTGCCGCGCGCCGGAAGTACATGCTCATGAAGCGGCCAAGCGCTCGCGCTACCAGGTTTGGTGCCAGGAGATGCGCTAGCCGCGTTGCATTGGCGACCATTCCGACGGTGGTGGTGGGCCGGGGATGATGGGCGACAAACACGATGGCGGCCGCGACCTGGCGGGCATCCAGCAAAGGAGGCGGAGCTGATACTTCACGATTGACGTAGTTGGCGCCATGCTTAATGCCGGGCGCATCGACGAAAGCGGGATAGATGTCGCAGACATGGATATCCGGCTTGTCGGCGAGCTCTGCTCGCAAGGCTTCGGAAAAACCGCGAAGGCCGAACTTGCTGGCGCTGTAGGCGGTGGCAAAGGGCGCCGCGGCGAACCCGCCAAGCGAGATCATGTTGATGAATACGCCTTTTCGCTGTCGCAGGAAGATCGGCATGACGGCATGGGCGTCGTTGATGTGACCGATCAGGTTGGTCCTGATGATTTGTTCATGCGCCTCGATCGGCGTCTCTTCGAAGCGCCCGACCGCGCCCACCCCGGCATTGCTGATCCAGACGTCGATCCTCCCGAGCGTCTCCGCCTTTTCGGCGAGAGCTTTTACTGCCGACGCATCCGTCACATCGGTCACCACCGTTAAAGCCTCACCACCGCGTCGACGGCACTCCGCCGCAACCTTTCCCAGCGCATCTGCGTTACGAGCGGCGAGCACGAGCCTGCTGCCCTGATCTGCGAAAGCCTCGGCCGTGGCTTGGCCGATCCCGCTGGACGCACCGGTAATGACAATGACTGCATCTTTAAGGTCGATCGGCATTCGTTTCTCCGTGGGAGGGCGAGCTATCTGCGGTGTATGAAGTTGCAGACTGACTCGCCCCAAGTTCAGGATCGAGATAGCCCACGAACACGCACGGGATGAGCAAGTTCCAGGCCCGGTACCGTTCCTGGGCGAACTTTGAGGCGCGATTGACCTTCAGGCGCAATCCGCCGTCGCAGTGGGGCATTCGCCGCGGTCTGTCTTACCGGAGCCCGCGCAGCGGTGGCGGATATTTCCGCCGCCGGCTTCCGCAGAGACCATAATTTCTAGGAGCTCAGTGCCAGGAACCGGACCTGCCGGTAAACTCGAATCAGCGCGACTGCCGGCAATGCATCAGGCCGCTAAAATCGGTTACCGCTCGACGAATTTATTGAAGCGGCTCGTTTTCCCGTCCTTCGTCTTATCCTGGTAAAGGAAAGCAAGCTTGTTCCTGTCGAAGATCTGGAAGAATTCTTCCCAGCCGATCTCGTCGAATCCCTCTTCCTTTTCACCGAAATCGATGCGCAGGACGCCGCCTTCCTTACCGCTGCGGATCACCGACGCTCTGCCCTCGCGGTCTTCCGCCCATTTCTGTATCGTCTCGTGATCGGTCGTCGTTTCCGAGCTGCTCATGCTTTTTCCTTCCTGTTCGAATAGATCAGGATCGCGGCTGGGCCGGCCCCTTTTGCTCGACCTCCTTATCATCCTTCGGCTTGGCGCCGCCGCCTTGACGACCCAGTTCCTTGTCGATGACCTCACGTGAGCCTTCGGCTGGCTGCTTATCCTTCGGATCTACCATGATGACCTCCATTGGCGAGCCTCACCAAACCGCGTCCGAAGGCCGAAGTTCCACCCGTTCTGAGCGAGGCCCGAAAACAGAGGCGTGAAAACTCGAAGACACCCTTTGTGTGCTGAATGGCAAAGTGAAAATCACGACCAGCCGGCACTGCGGCGCGATCTCTTCATAAACCTCACCTGCTTGCGACGGCACTTGGCCCGACATTTCGCTAATAAGGGATCGCACGCCCTCATCATTCCTCAGGTAAAAGCCGGCTCTGTTTCCAGTCTTGACAGGGGCAAGACGTTGGCCGGAAAGCGGCTTCGATGTCGTCCTGGGTCAGCCCGATGCGCGCTAGCGCTTCATCGTGCACTGATCCGTCGGCTCGCTCTCTTTCTCCAGCGCGCCCATGACCGTGAAAGCTCATCGATTGTCATCCCCTCTAGACATGACACCAGATCGCCAACCGGTTCCCGTGTGATCTCCACAATGTCCCTCGTGACAGTCCCTTTTGCCGCTCTCGAACATGCGGCCCCGACGAAGTTCCAAGGCAGGGAACTTGTCTGCAGATCGGCAGTTTGCGCTTTGGTCGAAATGGGGGACCTTCCATGAAAACCCTGATCGGCGCTGCACCCAAGACCGAAGACTTCGTGATGAAGGCGGCCAGCAGTGACATGTTCGACGTCGAGTCTAGTAAGCTTGCCTTGGAACGGTCCGCTGATCCGACCAAAACGTTTGCGCAGCAGATGCTGACCGATCACCAGAAACGAGGCCGGCGCTCGAGCATCACTTAAAAATGGCGACCGATCTCAACAGATAGCGCCGACAATTCTCGGCCACCGCCCCCGATGAGGGCGACGGCCCAGTACTTCAGTATCACAGACCCCAAGAGGAGCTGATGACAACATACCCGCCGCTCAACGTTCTCAAGCCAGTTGGAGATCGCATCTGGATTGTTGATAGCGGACCACTTCATGCGGGTGGTGTAATTCCGCTACCGGTGCGAATGACGGTCATGCAGCTAGACGATGGCGGCCTTCTCCTGCACTCGCCGACGCACTGCGACGCGCGCCTTCGCGAAGAGCTCCAAAAGCTCGGGCCCGTTCGGCATCTCATCGCCCCAAACAGCGCTCACTGGAGCTTTGTAAAAGACTGGCAGGCTCATTTTCCTGGCGCGCTGGCATGGTCGGCGCCGGGTCTGCGAAATCGACGACAGGTGAAACGTGCGGCTATTGCATGGCACGACGATCTCGGCGTCTCATCCCAGTCCTTGTGGGCGCCGGAGATCGAGCAGATCGAAGTCCCGGGCATCGGCGGGTTTCGAGAGGTCTGCTTTTTCCACAGTCCGAGCAGCAGTCTGATCCTAACCGACCTCGTCCAGAACCTGGATCGCGATCACACGTCGGTCCCGATGCGCTTGTTCTCGAAACTTGCCGGCAGTCAGGAGAAGGCTCCGATTTATCTGAGACTGGTCGTGAAGCTGAAAGGAAAGGATGCCAGAGACGCTGCTGGTCGCCTGATGTCGCTTCAGCCAAAGCGGGTGATTTTCAGTCACGGCGCATGGTTTGAAGACGATGCTGACGCACGATTGCGTAAATCGCTCGACTGGCTGATCTAGTGGGCGGTTAGTCTGGCGCCGTCGCTTCCGAGACGAAAGGCAAGTTCCTCGATCACTCGGGGCAACCAAGGAGCGCGTATCGCTGCCTCCGCGGCCGCTAGGTAGTACTTACAGGTTTTAGACATATCGCACCATCGGAAGGGAACACACATGCAGATCGGAATGATGGGATTGGGCAGAATGGGAGCAAATATGGTCCGACGCCTTCTGCAGGACGGTCATGAATGCGTCGTCTACGACATCAATCCCGCCAGCGTCGCGGCATTGGTCGCAGACGGCGCGACCGGCTCGACGTCGGTTGAGGATTTTGTCATGAAATTGCGAAAGCCGGCCTGCGCCTGGCTGATGCTACCGGCCGCCATCACCGGCGCCAATGTCGACAGGCTCGCCGGGCTGATGACGGCCGGCGATATCATCATCGATGGCGGCAATTCCTATTACCATGACGATGTGGACAGGGCTGAACAGCTCTTTGCCAAAGGCATCGACTATGTCGATGTCGGCACGAGCGGTGGCGTCTGGGGCCTGGAGCGCGGTTATTGCCTGATGATCGGCGGCCCGGAGGCAGCGGTCCGGCACCTCGATCCCATCTTTGCGACCCTTGCTCCCGGTAATTCGGAGGCGAAGGAAGCTGCCGGCGAAAGCATGCGAACGGCGCAGCTTGGCTATCTGCATTGCGGCCCAAGCGGCTCCGGCCATTTCGTCAAGATGGTCCATAACGGCATCGAATACGGCATGATGGCCGCCTACGCAGAGGGCATGAACATCTTGAAGGCCGCCAATGCAGGCAACAAGGCTCGGGACGTCGATGCGGAAACCAGCCCGCTGCAAACGCCTCAATACTACAAGTTCGATTTCGATATGGCTGCGGTATCGGAGGTCTGGCGGCACGGCAGCGTCATCAGTTCCTGGCTCCTTGATCTGACGGCCGACGCCCTGCAGCAAGATCCGGAGCTGGCGGCTTATAGCGGGCGAGTCTCCGATTCCGGCGAGGGACGCTGGACGCTGAAAGCGGCAATCGATACCGGCGTACCCGCCCCTGTCCTGTCCTCGGCACTTTTCCAGCGGTTTAACTCGCAGGGCGATGCCCTCTATGCGGACAAACTGCTCTCGGCCATGCGATTTGCATTCGGCGGCCATCATGAAAAGCCCAAGGAACCCCCAAAGACCGGCGCCTGAGCGGGATCAAAGATCGATGGCCGATGGCGCGCTCCGTGCGCGACATTGCGCTGGCCTTCTCGCAACTTGCCGGACCAGACGGATAGGATGCTTTCTCCTCAAGCACTGTTCCCTTCGACGCCGGCATCGGCCGCCAGCCCTACCGCCAGCTCCGCGTCGGATGGATGGTCGGACCTGGCTTCGGGCCGATTGACCCCGAAGTCACCGCTACCGTCAAAGCCGCAGCCGATGCGCTGAAGGACATCGGACTTTCTATCGAGCGCGTCGGGATCCCTGCGCTGGAGAGGGACTTCGCGCTCGACGTGTTCAACCGTCTCCACGTCATGGAGATGAAGCCAGCCTTCAGAGAGGCAACCGCGGGTCGTCGGGACGATGAACTGTTTAAGATGGCGAAGACGATGCTGTCGCTTCCCGACACCTCGATGGACGACTATATCGAGGCCGAACAGGCTGCCGAGCGGCTGCGCGACGGCTATGCCGACTACTTCTCCCGCTACGACGCCCTCATCAACCATGTTGTGCCAATCCCGGCGCACACGGCGTCGAGGAATTCGTGATCGACGGGCAGACGGTGGGTGCGACCTACCTACAAGGGGCGACAGTGCCTCTCAACGTCACTGGTCTTCCCGGCGTCTCGATGCGGTTCGGCGCCAGCGCGAAAGGCATGCCGATCAACGTCCAGATCGTCGGCAAATGGCAGGCAGAGAGACCGCAGCCAGCGATGCGCCGGATCGTTACGATACCGGACGTGCCACGCTGATTCGACGGGGAAAGTACCGAGATCGACCGGCGATGGCAGGACCTTGAGCCTCTTATCTCGCGAGAGCTGCTTGCAGATCAGGCGGGGCAAGGTCGAGCAGTAGTCACTCACGGCGACCATCTCCGGAACCGCAAGAAAGTGCGTTACCGAGACGGCGACGTCACGTTTCAGGCCGCGTTGTTGAAGCGCCTGGAAAAGGCCGGCGCCTCCGACCAGGTGGCAGCACGTTGACGTGCTTCATCGCCTCGTACTGTTCCGGTGAGAGCGTGTCGCCGATCTCCGGATGTTCGCTCCGCACCACGCAGGCAAGGCCGTCGTCCATCAGGTCGGCTGAGAATGTCCAATAGCGCTCATACATCGTCAGTTGCCAATCGTCGGTCACTTCCCCGCCCTTGGCCTGCTGGCGGGCCCGCTGCTCCTCAACATTTCGCCAAGAGATTGCGCCGTTGAGATCCTTCAATCGCAGCACGAGTTCGCGGAGCCGGCTCTTGTCCTGATCATCGCTGTCATGGTCCCAGAACTTCGCCGCCTGCGCCTTTTCAGGATTCCGATGGAACGATCATCGAGGGCGGAGGCAGATTTCGCGCCTACAAGTCGTTCGACGGCGCGCAGCGCCGAGGGGAGCAGCCACGAATACTGCTGCGGGAAAGAACCGCCTGACGAGGATCACTGTCTGAACCTTCATTTGCCTGACCCCGCATTGGCTGGATAGAGGTTTGGAAACCACCGCTCGGCCGTGTCTGCCGAGAAGGCGAGGCGAAGCGGCGCCCTATGCGAGGTCGCGGAAAGCATTCCGCGCTCAACGAGCGCCGATGTGACGTTACGCGCCGCCCTCTCCTCGTAGCCGGTTATCATTTGAATTTTGGAGCGCTCCACTTCGCCAGCCAGAACAGCCTCGCGAAGGACGTGGAAACAGCCCCGGGGGAGCTTCTTGGCGCGGATTTCTTCCTCGATGTGGATCTCGATGCGCATGAGCAGCTTATCGGTTTCGATTAGGCCGCTCATAAAACGGATCTGGTCGATCGCCTGATCAAGGAAGAAGTCACAGAAGGCGACGAGCCCCCGATGGGTGAGATTGCCCCTCCCGTCGCGATCGCCAGCACGCGGACCGTCGGCGGCCATGAGAAGCGCTTTATATTTCGTTTCCTGTCGCGCGAGACCGCGGGCAACCGACCAGAGGCTCGTCCCGACGCCAAGGCGCTTCAAGAGCGCGTGGGACATCAAACGCGCCACACGGCCGTTGCCATCGAGGAAAGGATGGATCCAGAGAAAGCGATGATGGACGGCACCCACAGATTGGAGCTGCTGCGACCGGGTTAATGGTGGATGTTGATATGCCTTATCGAACCGGACCATGAAACGCGGCAAATCTATTGGTTCGGGCGGCAGATGGAGTCCAACTTGGACGTCCCGGTTTCGCCACTCTCCAGGGATGATTGGCACACGTTCTCCAGTCGTGCGATTGGAAACCCATAGCATCTCCGGGGGAAGGCGCGAGCAGAACTCCTCATGGAGCCAAGATGCATAGGCGGCGGAAGCCGGCCATACGTCTGGATCGTCGCCGATATCGATCAATTTCTGGACATGGATATGGGCGACGGCTTCCTGCTGAAGCTCTCGCCGCTCAGGCTCCTCCGAGAAATCGTTCGCAAGCGCCCGATCGATGTCGCGTGGGTGCGTGTCGTGCCCTTCAATAAGATTGGAATAATAACAGTTCATGGAACGTACGAGGTCACCAATCGAACCAGCCAAAATTGGGTGAACACGGCCAGCCAGCTGATTGGCCTCGCCAACCAGCGTCAAGACTTTATCTCCAAGGGCGCCCTTTTCGTCCGAGGGCACCAACGGTTCCATAAATGCGATATCCATACCGTATTTTATGCCGGTTTCCGCGCCGCTTGTAAAGCTATGAAAATCAACACTGTACGCGTGTTTAGATGAACATATTTTGCCGGCTTTTATGCCGGTTCATTGCGATATAAAAGGAGTCTGATTTTTCGACTCTGTCCGGCACTAGCAAAAGCCTCGACAGCTTATGCGCCTAATAGAGGGTCCACAAACTTCAAGCGAATTTGTACGACCTTCAGCAAAATCCCCAACAGACTCCGTTCCCGTTGCCTTGACGGATACGAACTTGCGACTGGTGTCGCTTTGCATTTAACCCGGGTCTTCCTCAATTTGTGTGGAGATCGGTCAATTTGATTGGCATCATCCGCGCCCCTGAGAAGCTCTGGTCCCGCCCTTCCGTACATTGCGCGTTTGATCATCTTCAATCGGTTGATCTGGCCTTCTGCCTGACCGTTGCTCCAGGGCAGGCAGAAGGCGTTACAGACGGCGTCGATATCACGGCGAAGTACCCGATCGCACAGAACAGGATGATGATCGGAAACAGAAAATGGTAGGGAATAGCGATCACCCGCACCCAAAGTCCAATCAGCGCCAGGTTGAGCACCAGCAACATGAGATTGCCAATCCACATCGATGCGATCAGCCGCGGAGCAGTTCCGACTGGTCGGTCATCACCGAAGGTCCGGGCTGGATACCTTGAATAATCATGCGCCCGATCATCAACGCCATCACGGCGTTCGAAGGGAATCCAGGCGTCAGCACTGGAATGAAAGAGGTATGGGCCAAATCTCGATGTCGCAGCCATATTGAGGGAGCTTCACGGCCGCCGGGGCGGCTGAACACTTTCGGGCCGAGGAACAATTCAGACCATCAAGTTATTGGGTACCTACGAAGATGGAGGACAAGATGAACATCACACTTCTCTCGACGGCATTCGCTGTATTGTCGCTAGCCGTAGCCGCCTCTTATCTACTGCCCTCTTACAACGGCCCGACCGAACAAAGAGCCTACAAGGTCGCGCTCGCTGACTGACCCGCACAATCCGATTTATCTTTCCGGTCTGCCGCGTATGCGGCAGCCGAACGCTGTTACGTGGAGCATCGAATGCCGAAATGGACGTTGACGAAACACGAAGGCGCTATCGAGGTTAGTTCGTGGGAACTGCCCGGTGAGCTGTCGGAACAACAAGTCGAAGACATCGTACGCCGCCTCGTATGCCGCTCATTAAGCGACGACGAGATCATTAACTCGTCTGTCGACGGGCCACATCGCTACGTACTACTGGACCGAAATGATGACCCGAAGGTGATTCACATGGGCGAGAAGCCATACTTTATTGCCCAGCTGATTGATTAAGTGGCGTGAGTTACCTCCTTGGGTAACCATAGCCCTGCCCCAGGTTCGATCTCAAAGTTCCCCGGGGCCGTCGGCGAATGACAGCTTGTCGACGGCCATTTCCGCTCTCACACCACAAACGGCCGTACCTGTCTGACTGGCAGAGGTGTCTCAGGACGCGGCCCAAGCCAGGGGTCCCAGCGGGACGACCGCGCCGGCGACGGCGGTTCCAAGCAGAAAGTCGCGTCGTCCGATGACCATGCGACGTGCTTCTTGTTTCTGCTGATCCATGTTCCATCTCCTGTGGAGGGCCGGCGAAGCGGGTGTCGCGTCACGAAATGCCCTTTGACGTTGCGTGGTGACCTGGGCCGTGGCGACTTATTCGACAGGAGCAAAATGGCCTCTATTAGCATGGTCATCCCTGCGCCGCATGCTGCAACATTGCGAGAGACCGGCCGTCCGCGTAACGAGTCTAAAGCATAGACATCCCTTAGAAAGTGCGCACTGCGACAAACAATGTGGCCTGTGGTCAATCTCTACCGATGATTCCTCGACGACGTCATTGACCTCGGCTTGGGTTCAGAGAACTATCTTCGACGCCGCTCTTTCTCCTTTGAGCACGAAGGCGGAACAATCCGCGCTCGTTCTGCCGCTTCATTCAATTTCACGCCCACGAAAGGCGACAAATGACGATCCGCTATACTCTGAGCTGCGACCTTTCCTATGACGTCAAGCACTCAACCGTATTCATCTTCAATGTGGAAGTCGCCAAGCTGGTTCGACATCACGACCTGGTCGAGCGCCTGTTCATCTCGCCGGAACATGAGCATCGCAGCTATACGGTGCCCGACATCCGTAACCGCTACTTCAGCATCGATGCGCAGCCGGGTCCGTTGAACGTACGATACGAGGCCGATGTCACGCTCGACGTCTTTCGGGCCGAACCCGACACCATCCAGGAGACGCGGTTGAGCGCGCTTCCACTCGACATCATGCCGTTCCTGCTGCCGTCGCGCTTCGTGCCGTCCGACCGTTTGGCGGCGTTCGCTTTCAAGGAATTCGGCGACAGGCCCGCGGGCCATAATGGCGTCACCGCTATCTGTAATTGGATCTACGAGAACATCGATTATCAGCGAGGCTCGTCCAATGAGCAGACCACCGCGACGGAAAGCCTGATCAAGCGGGCAGGTGTTTGCAGGGACTTTTCCCATATCGGCATAGCTTTCTGCCGCGCTCTGAATATCCCGGCCAGATTTGTATCCTGCTACGCCTATGGGCTGGAACCGCGCGACTTCCATGCGGTGTTCGAGGCCTATCTTGACGGGCGCTGGTGGCTATTCGACGCTACCCGCCAGGCAAATCTGGACGGCCTGGTTCGTATCGGTGTTGGTCGAGACGCGGCTGAGATCGCCTTTGCATCACCATTCGGCCAGGTCGAGTTTGGTGAGGTCAAAATCAGTATCGAGCATGCCGATGGCTCTCCAGAGCTGCCGGGCCGTACAGTCGATGCGATTTCAACAGAGGAGCCGGCGCCCAACGCGGGGGCCGTTTGAGAATCCCTGTGCAGATACAGCGATGTATCAGCGGCAATGGGTTGGACCGCAGAGCCAAGGGAACCGCGGCGTGAGGAGTGTCGGCACAGCATCGTGACCAGCCTGTGTCGGTCAATCCGTCCATCCTCACTTCACACTGGGAGACGGTACTGGTATCAGTCTTCCGGGCGCCAGCCGGGTGGAAAGATCAACGATGTTTAGCGACTCTGAAGGCATTTTTACGGTTGATGACCTAAACGACATCCGCGATGCGCATCTAATTCGATCCACCCGGAAGACCTCAAACGCGTGAAACTCGCCGTGGGCCTTTTTTCGCACCGTCACTCCAGGTTCCGCTTCAGTGCCTTTAGGAGAGCATCCAGCTCTGCGTTCGCAGCCGTGCGCCAGCATGAGATTGTCCGCAACCTCTATGATAGCCGTCAGAACCTCGGGCTCGTCCCATCCGGCCTTCACTGCAGCCTGGATCAAGTCCTGCAGTGGCATCTCGATCGCCATCTGGCAAAGCTGGTGCCGGTTCTCGTCACCGAGCGCGACAGTAGGGGCAGGAATGTCGGTCATCGCGAGGGAAATCGAAGCCTAAGCGACGTCGGCAAGCGAAAGATCTTCCGCCACGAAGGGGTCAAGAGGCGCCGCGATGAAGAGTGTCGCGAGAGCGTGTTCGTGGGGGACGAACAATCTGTTGAGGGACGGGGGATTTGCCCTCGCGACGGCAATAGAACCGCTTGGAGGCGCATTGGTTCCAGCACCCAGTGACGCGTTACAGGGCAAAATCGTGGGGCAGATCCTTCGTCGACTTCGTTTCTGTCGGCCGGCTTCCCATCGCGCCAACGCTGCTTCAGCCTCCTCCTCACGCGATTGATTGTGCCGCGTGTACTGCGCGACCATGAAGGGCATGACGCGGGCGATGGTGCCGTCGCGTTCCAGCTCAACGCTGCCGCCTTCGGACTCATCGCCATTTGCGGAGCGCCTGGCGGACGATGGAATGCTCGCCGGCTCCATAGCCGGTTCGGTCGCGGCCCGAGCACCCAATCCTGAAATGCATCCTTTTTACAGCCACCACTCATTGGGTCAGGAACCGCTGATCCCGATCTCAGTTCGACGCCTATCGTCAACTGCAGGACGTAAGATGCCGGGCCGTAGCCAGTCGAAGGACGCCGATTTAGTGATCCGGAGCGGGCTTCCGAACTGGTTGATCAAGGTTCTTCGACAGAACGGCGTGAGGCGACTAAGCCGCCTGCAGGGAATGAGCGACAAGGAGCTTCTCAAGATTCCCGGTGTTGGCGCTCGCTCAATCGAGATGATCAGGCACGAGCTTAACTCGCTTCAATATACGCCTGACGAGACGATGCACTAAATGCCGATTAGGCCGAGTGCTCCTACTTCTTCGCAGGAGGCGCGACGGCAGGCAGAGTGTTCGAGACCGGGGCAGCGGAGTTCGGCTGACTGGGGCCGCGTATCATAAATGCAGCAACTAGGGTAATAACGACGACGGCGAGAATACGGATCATCCCATTCTTTCGCATGTCCTCGGCTCTCAGTTCATTGCCATCCACAGCGCTCCAGCGATGAGGCAGCCGAGAGCTACGGTCTGGCAGACATAAAACAGGAATTCGTGCCGGTTGGGTGGTGTGCGGTACATCTTGATCTCCTCCTGGAAATCAAGCCGACATGCGCATCTAAGGTTCCGGTGGGCTGAAGCGTGTTGCATTTAATGAGCCCTCATATCCCGCGGCTTTGAAGTAGTTGCGGCATTCGGTGATTGAGAAGAGGTTGCAGATTCGAGGGCTTCGGTGATGGCATCGAAGCTGCGGGCGGCCCGCTTTCCGCGGCGGGAGGCCCTCCTCAATTGAGGATACCCCTCAATCTAAGGGGTCCAGCCTTTCGCCGCGCTCATGGAGTACCTTGATCGATGGCGTGTGGCGGCGTCTGACCCTGTTCAGGCTCTACAGGGGCGACCAGGACGAGATAGACGCCAAGGACTATGAGAGCGATGCCTGATATCGTCAGGACAAGCCTGATCATGCCTGCGCTCGCTGTGGGTGTGGTGTTCTTCATGGGGCGCTAACCCGGGCAAACTTCAAAGTTCCGCACCCTCTGCCCGCTAAGGTCGATTACGTCGGAAGAGGTACCTTCCACCAGTAGTGGATTTGGATAGCCGTCGGATCGTCCATGCCCACCAGCGGTCATTTTCGCCGTCATAGCCATTGTGGTCGAATGCGCCCGCAAGGTCTTCGAGATAGCCCATGATGCCGCTCTCGTCCTCGAAGGTCCTAATCGAGATCCTCTGAACGCATCAGATTCCCGCGGCGGTCCTGCTTCGTGTGGCGGACAACGAACACTTAGTCCTCCCTGAACATGGCGGTATGGGCGCTATTCGCTCAAAGATAAGTCTTAATCCCCTGCGGGCGAGTTTGGCTAACCCACCCAAGCCGGCGGACACCACAGTAAGAACACCTTTATCGCTCTCTTGAAACAGAGAGAGTAACGCTCGGTTCCGGGCGGAAGGGCCTGGATACCACACTATGGCTGACTCTCGTCCCCGACGGACTGCCGGATCGTCTCGATAGCCGCTTTCAGCGGAAGGATGTTTTCCGTCACCACCACCCAGATCAGTTCGTCCGCGATCTTATGATACTCGTGGCGCAAGATATTGCCGATCCCGCGAATCTTCTTCCACGGGACGTCGGGAGCGAGATCTAATAGCTCGTCGGGTAGGTGGCGGCAGGCTTCCGACACAATTTCCAGAGCGCGCTGAGTGCCGAGGCGCAGCAGCCAATCGCCCTCAAACTCCGCCAGGGATTTCCCTGCGGTATGGGTTTCAATGCCTTCGATGGCTTCCAAGATTTCCGCCAGAACCGGCCTGACCTTGCGCTTGACCATTAGAAAACACGGATGGCGGATTGCTCGATGTCGGTGCGCAGCATCGGATGCAGGCTGCTGCGGGTCGTCACATCGACCTCCACGGCAAGCTCTTCCTCCAGAAACTGCTTGATCCCGACCAAGTCGAGGAGGGAGAACCGCGTGGCCGGGTCATAATCAATGAACAGGTCGAGATCGCTCGACGCCCGGGCTTCGTCGCGGACCGTCGATCCGAACAGGTACAGAGCCGTAGCGCCCATGCCTTTCACGGCATCGGCGTGCTGTTGGAGCTTCTGAATGGCGTCCGTTCGGTTCATGCCACTAAACTATAGCATTCTGCGCAAGGCATCCAGCGTCATCGTCTTACGGATAGTCAGATTCTATTCTTTGGCGCCTCTTCCGCCGGGAGCCCGTTACATCAAAGTTACAGGAACGGCATTGGCAGCTTTAGGAGGTTCGTAAGATGTTGAAAAACTTGGTCGGGGAGATAGGATTCGAACCTACGACCCTCTGGTCCCAAAGTCCGCGACTCCACGGCAATCCCGCTAAGATGAAGGCATCGCAAACTTGGCCGGTCGTTGGATCTTATAGAAGCGGAAGACCGTCCTAAGATGTTCGGTCATGCCGGCGAACGAAAATCCCAGCCGCAGCATGGCCTTCTGAGACCGGATGTTCGTCGGCCTGACGACGCAAACCAGCCGGCGCACAGGAAGGCGTCGAAAACCGAACTCGATCGCGGCTTCAAGACTTTCTCCGGCGATCCCCTTACCGGAGGAAAACCCGACCAGGCAGACACCAACCTCGACATCATTTTCGTCATATCGGCGCAGTCCGGCCCGACCAACGAAGGTCAGGTCACCGTTCGGTTCACGGAGATAGAGCATCCAGAAGCCATAGCCATAGCGGTCCCACTCATCGAGATAGAGATCGAGACGAGCGTCAGATTCGGCGCGCGTCAGCGCCTTGCCTTGCATGATAAGTTCGATGACAAGCGGATCGGTATGAAGGCGGTGTAGCGCGTCGCCGTCACGCGTGGTCACAGGCCGCGTGAACAGCCGTTCGATCTCAAGGTTCATCGGCTGCGACCTCTTTTCTCGCATGGGCTCTCCCGACCGCCGCGCGCAGGGCGTCTTCGAAGACTGCCGCCAGCATGCCGATGTCCGTCGGCGTCATCGGAGTCGAAATCGCCCCATGGCCGACTAGCGAAATTAGAACGCCGCGGTTAGGCAAGCGCCTGATAACGTCGGCGAGCGTGGCTGGCTTATCGTTTTCGGATCAATCTGGCTTGCCTTGGCTTCATGTTTTGCTGGTGGCTTGACGCTTGTCCTTGGCAAGGACCGCCATTGGCGACGCGGTGCGCTTACGGGATCAGTGGCGTGCCTGCTTCTCGCCATCCTCGCCCTGTATCTTCATGGTTCCCGAGAGTACCACCCGATCGACACCGAGGAAGCAGCCCGCCCTATGCTGGAGTTCCTGATCAAGCAGGAGGCGCGTTCCTCTCCGGGCAAAATCAGAGTTGTTGATCTCGACCGACAAATCTGCAACATCCGTATCCTCGGCCCCCCGGATGACATCCGATCCCCAACGGCCCGCTACATCGAGTTCGAACTCGATACGGGATGCGGAGAAGTGATCGATCTGACCGCGATGACGGACAGCGCGGAAGGAACCGAGCTTTCGGGGCTTGCGAGCAGGGCCTATTGCGCCCGTCGGCGACAATATCGACCATGATATATTGGGTGCGAAAAAGATGGGACTGCATTCGGTTTTGGTCCGAACCGGGATCCTCGCCTATCTGCCGGCATCACAAATCGAGGAGATGATGATCGAAGATCGGCAGCCGACATTTAATGGATCACTTTCGATGACTGTATCGCCTTGGACGTATCCAAACCGTCGACCTACCGTTTATTTCTCAAGCTGCTGAAAAGCCCGCCTTTGCTGCGTAACCTGTTATTATGGAACGCACGCGGGCCCGTCTTTGAATGCTGTCGAGGCATTCACAGTAACACAGTAACCTGGTATCGCGCGCTACGTGACGGCGGCGAAAATGCGCCTATGGGAACGCGGGCTTCGGTCTTTGAGACCGATGCAGTGATAGTTTGGCCACGGTCCGCAGGTCTCCCTAACTTCGTTGGACGGCTAGCGACCGTAAGCGAGACTAAAAGTCAGCATCCAGAGACCCATCACATCCCACCCCGCCGTCCGGAAAAGAAGAAGGCCATGCCAAATACACCCGCAGGAGATTGCTGCCTACGGCCTTTTTGATCGCTACCTACCCCTCACCTACCTATATTGGCTGACTCCCTGCCGATGCGCTGATAGCTAGGATTGCTTCCTGAAGTAAAAAACAAACTCGCGAGCTATAACCTCCGAATGCTGGCATCATGTGCGTGCCTTAGGTGCGGAGAGGCTTTACCAGGAAATATCGACGTGACGGAGGCGAAGACTCATGAAGTTGCGGCGACTCTTTGACAGGGAGCGGCGGCTTCGCGACCGATTGGCGCAAATAGCGCACCTTCTGACTGGAAGCGTCTGTTCTTCAATCCTCGGGCTTGTCGGTTTTGCTCTGACTGCAAGAGCGTTAGGACCGACCGATTACGGTATTCTAGCTCTATGTCTAACCTTTACTGGTGCAGTCGAAGGATTTGTCAGCTTTCAATCGTGGCAGCCGCTCATAAAATACGGAGCCGAGGCACAGCGCGCCGGGAAAATCAATGATCTACAGTCTCTGCTGAAGTTCGGCTTATTGCTTGATATATCTGCTGCGGCGATCGGTTGGCTTGTCGCAGTCACAATTGTTGTGACCGCGGGGCCTCTTCTCCGGATTTCGGAAGACACGTCCTATCTTGCAGTTGCCTTCTGCTCAGTACTCCCCTTCCGAGTTTCGGGAGTGCCTTTGGCCGTATTGCGCCTGTTTGGGAGATTCAAATCCTTCGCCTATGGCCAGGTGATTTCGAGTGTTTTCCGGCTGGCGCTGTGTGCGCTAGGCGTTGTCTTAGGTGCTGGTCTGTTCGGGTTTGCGCTAATCTGGATGGCATCGCAGATCATAAACTCCTTAACCCTCTTAACCTTTGCATTCATCGAGTTGCGTCGACAGAAAATCTTGGGTGGTGTGTTAACCGCCCCCCTCAAGGGCGTTACATCGCGATTTCCGGGAATATGGCGTTTCGCTATATCAACCAACCTTTCTCTGACGATCGGTTCAAGTGCCAACCAGGTCGATACTCTTCTTGTCGGACTTCTCGCAGACCCTGCATCGGCTGGATTTTACCATATCGCCAAGCGCATCGGCCGCGTCGCACGACAAGTCGGCGACCAAGTCCAGGCCGTACTCTATCCAGAATTAGCTCGCGCCTGGGCATCCCAAGACATCGGCGAATTCCGCCGCGCCGCCGCGCAGATGCAATTGCTGCTCCTCGCGTCCGGTCTGGTTTTGGTTGGAGGCCTGTATTTCACAATCAAGCCAGTGCTCTGCTGGGGTGCTGGCCCCGAATTCGTATCTGCCGCTCCACTGATAATCATACAATCAATCGCCGTGACCCTAACATTATGTGGCTCCGTGAACCGTTCTGCACTCTTAGCTAAGGGGCGGGAAACTCAGATACTTAAAGCCGTAATGGCTTCTACGATCGCATTCTATGCGACTGCGTTTTCACTAGTGCCGCAGGTTGGCCCGATCGGTGCAAATATCGCACACGTTGTCTTGGCTTTAACATTGATAAGCCTGATGATGTGGGCGGACCGCTATAGATGAGGACCCAGATCGCGCGCACGCGATCGATGAAAAGCGGACGAGAAGGATCTGGCTTTTGGCTTTGTGGAGTTGCCCCTAAAAAACAGGCAGGACCAGGTTTCGGTTTGACCGTTTAAGAACTCACAGGGTGATCGATATCCAATGTGCGGATGAAGGGTGTTGTAGTGTTCGAACCATGAGGGCAATTGGGCGATGGGGGCCGGACAGCCTGGGCAATCCTACCATCGCATCTCTCCTCCTCCACCAATATGACTATCCCAAAAACGATATTCCTGGTGCACACCCTCTCTTCCAGTTGATAAACTGCAGCTGTTTCCTTTGGCGTCGACCCTGGAAGCTCAGCATCACCTGTCGTGGTATCAGATGGCTGGATGGCAGAATGACCGGTGGAGCCAACTTACGAGACCCCGACGCAAAAGCGAGACGCTAGCGCCGGCCAACTACGCACCGGCAGTCGGGCAGGGGTGAAACATGGAATTGCGCGACATCGACTTCCTTATTATCGGCGCGACCAAGAGCGCAACGACGTGGCTTCAACAATCCTTGCAGCAGGATCCCGAAATCTTCTTGCCGGATCCCGAGTTACATTATTTTAGCCGGCAGTACGATCGCGGCGACGATTGGTACCTTTCCAACTTTGCTGGGCAGGAGCGTCGGCGGCTACGTGGCGAAAAATCTAATTCCTACATGGAGCAGCCGAAAGCGGCGGGCAGGATAAAAGAAAAACTACCCCACGCCCTCCTCATAGGGCAGCTTCGTAACCCAATCGATCGAGCGTATTCGGACTACTGCATGCTTTATCGCCGGGCCGAGGTCAGCCGCGATATCACACACTACCTGGATCCGCGGGAAGGGGCAGGTGGGCGTTTCTTGGATGGCGGCCTCTACTACCGCCAACTGCAACGATACTTCGATCTCTTTCCTGCAGACCAATTGCTGGTGCTTCTCTATGAGGATCTAGTGGTTGACGCCGGAGCCCAAATAATGCGCGTGAGCCGGTTCCTCAGGCTTGCAACCGATTTTCCGTCGCAACCGATCGCCACAAAGGTGAAGGACAAATCGCAACCAATGATCGGCCCGCGACTGCGCCGGCTTCTTAGGCCGTTGAAACCGGCTGCGGCTCGGTTCAGACACAATGTCGGCTTCAAGAAACTTCATTCTGTCCTTGCTGGTGAAATTCAATATGCGCCGCTGAGCCACGACCTCCGCGAACGCATGATTGAATACTATGCCGCGGAAACGGAAAAGCTCGGTGGTCTCATCGGACGAGATTTAACGAATTGGTTGACGAATGGAAAGCTGACTAATTTGGGATAGGTCACCGAGTAAGATCGCCAATATTGTCGAATTTGCCTGGGGCCTAGCGAGGAAACAATGTCAGACACAGGCAACACAACAGCCCCCCAGAAATTGAAAATCAATTTATCCAACGTCGAACGCGCCGTCGTCTATACCGCTGTCTTTCTTGCCCCCTACGCGACCTTCCGGTTTTCTACCCTGTTTTTTACAGTCAGCGATTTTTTCTTTTGCATCAGCCTGCTTCTTCTCACCATCGATGGACGGATCTGCAGCAAGGCACTCGATAACCTGACCGGACTATGGCTTCTCGCATTCACGGTGTTGTTCGTCGGAATGATGACCGGCAGTCTGGCAAACGGCGACCCGGTGCGCGGGTTGGTAGTAATGGCGCAGTATCTTTTCGCATATCTCGTTTTAATGCTCATTGTACTTCGCTCTGACCCCACAGAAGCATATCGACTGGCCGCAATTTTTTTATTGAGTGTGATGCTGATCGATCTGCATGGCGTGATTACGTTTTACGCCGTCGGATATGTGCCTGCGGCGGAGAAGGGCGTTGTTACGGGCGGAAAGCGTCTGGCAACCGTGTTGCGCAATCCCAACTTAGCCGCTGCTATCAATGCTCTAACCCTACCGATTCTTCTTTTTTTCTGGTCATCCGGACGCCTTAAATCATACGTTGCTCTGCCCGCCGTCTCACTCATCCTTGTTACAGTTGTCCTTACAAGCTCTAACAGCGGTCTTTTCGTAACGATTGTCAGCTTGGGCGTCTTCACTGCGACAATTTCTACCCCGCGGTTGCTGTTGCGCCTCGCATCGGGAGCGGTGCTTGTTGTCGGGGCATTGGCGCTTTTCGGAAGTAAGGACCTATTTCCACAGACCTTTCAGAGGCGTGTACTGGACGCTATCTCTTCCGGAGAAATTTCGGAAGCCGGGACGTTCGCCTCAAGAGCAGCGCTTATGGAGGAGGCGCTTCAGACTATTTCCGACCGAGGAATATGGTTGGTAGGAATCGGCGCCGACCAATTCCGACAGGTAAGTGTGCAGGAGGCTCCCGTTCACAATCTTTACCTACTTCTCTGGGTTGAAGGTGGATTGTTGGCGTTTATCGGCTGGATGATGTTTTCATGTATCGGTTTGCTACTCTTGCTGGCTGTCAGAAAAGGTAACGGAGATAAAAGTGCCATGGCAGCGGTGATCACCACGATCGTGGCAATCCTCATAATCGCTTTCTCGAATCCACACATGTACGCGAGATATTGGACGATACCAGTATTCCTATCGTTCGGGCTCGCCCTTGCACGATTGAAGCACCCCCCTGAGGCGGATCAACCTTTGGGCGTTCATCGTTGGAAGCCTGTGGAAGCCCTCAAGCCGAATCGCGGCGCTGCCGTCGTTCATCCGCTAGAATGGTAGTCGCGACGCCTGTTGGTACCTCTAAATCATGCGAGTTATTGCGTCGGATCATCCCTTCCACTAAAGTTATGAGACGGAGAGGGGCAATGACACCATTCGTTTCGAATGACAGACTAAGCGCCCGCGCCCGGTATCACGAGGGTGTCGATTTTGCCAGCAATCGGAATGGCCACACGGTTGGCCTGTCCGATGCTTGGGCTTTGATCAAGCGCCGTCGATGGCTCATCGCGTCGGTGATCTTTTTCTGCACCTCGATAGCTACGGTCGCGTCTTATACGCTCCCCGAAACGTATTCTGCCAGCTCGGAGGTAGTATTAGAGCGGAAGGACATCAGGCCATTTGCCACTGATGCTGCCTTGACATCTCTTGAACGTGATCGCTCGGCAGCGGAAACCGAAATGGACGTATTGCAATCGCGGCAGTTCGCTGGGCGAATTGTCGATGAACTCAATCTCGTTAAGGATCCGACGTTCAATCCACACGCGTCCGGTGGCGAAGTATCGCAGCGCTTTAGCGATGATATCTTTTTATACCCAACGTACGTCCTGGGAATTGGTACTTCATCTAAGGCTTCCAGGATCGTTCCGGATGCGAAAGAACAACGAGACCGCGCCATCTCCATGCTGCTTTCGCAATTTGATGTAAGTCGGACGGGCGAGAGCCTTGCGGTGCGAATTACAGTGACAAATTCGCGGCCCTGGTTGGCGGTAACAATCGCGAACACGATTGCGAAGCTCTATGTCGAATCCTCCCTCGAATTCAAGCAGGATGAGCGGACGGCAGACACACAACGCGCGCTAAACACTGGCGGAGCTGTGGCGTTCCTTCGACAAAGCACGACGCAACCCCTCTTGATAACGTTGCGCAACGAAGAGGCCCGGCTGTTGCAGAGTAAAGCTGAACTAGGAGCGAGGTTTGGTAAGAATCATCCGAAAATGATGGAGGCGGATTCTCAGATAGCGGGTGTTCGCAGGATGATAGGAGATGAGGTCCAGCGCATTTTGTCGGATCTTGAGGCGGAATCCCTCAAGCCAAGTGCGCGTATTGTCTCGATGGCAGCGACCCCCAACTCACCGTCGTTCCCTAGACCTGGCATCATCATTCCAGCAGCATTCACTAGTTCTACCTTCCTCGCCCTATTGCTGGCGCTCATGCTCGAGACGACCGATTCGCGCATCCGTACGGGCCAGCGTATTTCCGAACTGCTGCATTTACCGAACCTAGGTTATGTACCAATAAGACCAACGAACTCCTCCTCCCTTACATTCGCCGAAGCAGAACGGTCAGTTTATATGGCTTGCCGCTATTCGGAAACGAAACAAGCGCATCGCGTTTTGATGATGACCTCGTGCCATCCCAATGCCGCAAATGCTTCCACGGCTTGGAGGATTGCCACGGCCGCAGCAGCAGATGGCCGCCCCACAATATTCCTGAACCTTGATCTCCAGGAGAAGGACGTTTCGCGTTCAACGGAACAGTTTGATCGTTATCTTAGAAATGAGGCTCTACTGCCGGATATCATACAGACGATACCCGGCTTACCCGAATTCGGCTTCATTGACGCGACGCCCGCAATGTCGCAGCAGTCCATGTTATTGGACGCCGATAACATGGGGGTGCTGATGGCTGGTCTCCAGCAGAGCGGCTATGACTTGATCGTGTTAAACGCCTCGCCTGTCCTCACGACAGGGGACGCTAATTGGCTTTCCCCCTTCGTTGATGGAGTGGTGCTGATGGCTACGTGGGGCACGACGACTGAGGAGCAGTTACTGGATGCTGTTGCTCAACTCCGGCTAAACCATGCGAACCTGATTGGGGTGGTAATCAACCAAGTTATCCCTAAAGTTCACGCGCGGTATCACAATGGAGGGTTTGTCAAGACAGCACAACGGGTCCGGGACCCCGTGTGGAAGAACGGTGCCGTTTACGATTGGAACGGAAACACAGCGCAACCAGACGCGCCCACCGCCACGTCAGCCGCCCGGGTCCCTCAATTCCCGGTCGATGCTTAATTAAACGACGCTCAAGCACGTGCATCCACGTCGCGTGACTACAGATCGGCGCTGCGAGGCGCGCTGTATCCCGTCCGGCTGGTAGCGCCGCCCCCAGCTTGTGAACCAAATGCGGGTTGAGGCGCAGCTCCATCTGAGGATGTTCGCATGACTCGTTAGATGACACGGATTTCGTGCCGTATGCCAGGTGCTCTTGGAGCCGAGAAGAGGAGTAGATCAAGTGTCTGTGCGCAGCGGTCAAGATCGCTCCAAGCGACCTTAATTTGCGCTAGAATGGGGTAGCAGCCCAAGCGGAAACGGACCTCGGCCGCGCCCATTGAGTTGGTGCAAATAAAAACTTGTTGTCCACCAAGACGGCGCGCACTGGTCGAAGCCACGACCGTCGGCAGCGCCACGACATGGGGGCCGGCAAGGTTCCAGACCAAACCTGTAAATGGCGGCACTGCTTACCGACCGGGTCCAACATCATGTGCCGTTAGCTGTAAGTCGACACTGCCGCAACTTGTCACGCGAAAGCAATGAAGTTGGTCCTGGCATCGCCGCATCGAGCGCCGTTGCTTCCGCAACGGCGACAGGACGATTTTGCACAGTCCAAACATCCTCGTGGCAAGATTGTCTTTTGAGCTGGAATATAATGACTTGGGGTTTTGAAAGATGAGGACGTTTACAAGAGTTATCGGTGTCGTTCGGGAAGAGGGTTTCCAGGGACTTTGGCGGAGAGGTAAAATCAGACTTCGAAAGTCCTTTCGGCGCGTCTCTGCCAGACTCTGGCGGAAGGACTCCGTGCGCTCGGCTTACGGCGTTCGAATGGTTCCCAATTGGGGGGACACTACGTTTGAGTACTGCATCTTCGGCGAATATGGGAACTACCTAGCAAACTACCTGGAGACGCACAAGCAGCCGTTCATATTCTTAGATATAGGCGCTAACCAGGGGTTGTATTCGCTAATTGCGGGGAAAAATCAAAGGTGCGCTCAAATACACGCGTTCGAACCCGTCAAGGATACGCATTCGCTCTTGAGCGAGAACATCGCCCTAAATAAACTGGGATGCCGCACGTTCGTTCACAACTACGGAATCTCAATGGAAGATGGAGCGGTCCCGATATTCATCACGCCCTCACACAGCGGTAAGGCGTCACTATACGCTCATGCGGACGCAAACGGTTCCGAAACTATTTTGATAAAAACCGCGAAAGCGGTCGAGCCCGCTTTGCTACCGGGCTTACCTATCTTTGTCAAAGTAGACGTGGAAGGTCACGAAAGGTCTGTGGTACAGTCATTGATGGATACTGCATTCTCTCATCGTATAACCACGATTTTTTATGAGGTCGACGAGAGCAGACTCGATCCAACAGATCTTGAGACCATCCTAAGGGCATCTGGCTTCGCTAAGTTTGCAAAGGTCGGGGATGGAACACACTACGATGTGTTGGCATCAAGGTAGAAGGATTTCAGGCCCCCCCTGTCTCAGTGCTGTGGCGCTCTTGGGGCATCCTTGCGCATCAACGTCAATGTGGCCGGGGCGCCGAAGCGGACGCCCTTATCAGCTCCAGGGCTTGGTGGAGGAGATCAAGATGAGGAATAACGGCGTGAGCTTCATGTTCGGGGCTCGGAGGATCGACACGATGAACGCGTTCCGCGCGCGCGACCCTGACCGTGAGCCAGCCTAAGCTTCGCGGAGAGATGAAATCCTTGGTCGGATTGTCCGCGACATACGTCAGCTCGCCCGGTTGCAGCGCCGACCAATCCTGAATCATCTGAAAGGCTCGTTTACTAGGCTTCCAAAACTTGCGGCCAAGGCTATCTGTCAGGATAATGTATTCAAACAAGGAGGCGATCCTAAGAGACTCCAGTTTGAGCGCCTGCGTCGCCGCATGTCCATCGCTTATAATGGCGAAGCGACCACCATTCGCGAGGAAGCGTGCGGCATCCGGCGCTAGTGATATCCGGGGCCGATGATGCCGATAGATGTAAACCATCGTATTGATGAGAGTGTCGTCGCATGTTACCCCCTGCGCCTCAAGGACACGATCGAATATCAGTGATCGGTGGCCGCTGTCGAAGGCGTCGATGCACTGCTCAACGAAATGACTCGTTCCTGACCGTCCCTTTAGCCATTCGGCCACGGCGCGAAAGCCGCTGATCGCGAAGTCTCTCTCCAGAAACAGCGTGTCGTCGAGATCAAAGACGATCATGGGGGACGTATTCATCGTCACTCTCCACAAAGATAGCGTCGTCGTATCGAAGCATCAGAACGCCGGGCCGCCAATTGTCATGGAAGGTGGGGGTTTCGCCCATGGCTTCCTGAAGGAGCCACTTTGCTAACGGGGCGCCAGCGCGATCAGCAAGCGGGTAGCCGCCGCCAAACCGTGCGTTGATTTCGATGATCTTCGGAATGCCGGATAAATCTTCCTTGAGCTGGAAGCAAAACGCACCTTTGAGATCTGGCAAAGCTGCTGTAATCCGGCGCGCAATCTGGGCATGCAGGAGATGTCGCTCAGTTAAACCCTTCTCGACCTCGCCGGCCCGCACCCGAAGTCGACGATGGGTTATCGCCGACCGCAAGCTTCCCCCGCAATCCGAAAATGCATTGACGGTATATTCAGCGCCCGGCAGATATTCCTGCACAATCATCGGCTCATCAAAGTGGCTGGGCATCGCGCGAGGGTCTTCAATCAATGCCACGCCCTTGCCTGCACTTCCGCTACGGGGTTTGAGGAAGACCGGAAAGCGGAATAACGCCGAGTCATATTCCTCGACTGCTACTGTCGCGGGGACTTCGGCACCGGCCCGTGCCAGCACACTCATGGTTTTTAATTTGTCGCGAACGATCGCGATTGTCTCAGGCGGGCTGACATGGACCCGGCAGCCAATTTTGGCGAATTCGCTCGCGGCGATGGAGAGCGGGATTAGTTCCGGGTCAATGGTCGGGATCAGAAGGTCGATGCGGTGCCGAACCGAGAGCGCCAGAAGTTCGGGCACAAAACCAGGATGGGCGACGGGAGGCAACTGATAGCGGATGTCCGCGACATGACAGGCTGCACTTAACCGCGGTTCGAGATCGCCGGCGATAATCTCAATGTCGAAATTCAGTTCGCGGGCGGCCTTGCGAAAGCACTCGACCAGTCCAACGCGTCTGCCCGCCGAAGAGAAGAATACCGTAACGGCTTTGTTCATTTGGTCACGGCCTTGCGACGCGAAAGCTGCGTGACGCAACCTTCCAGAGGGGGATCTTACGAGCGCATCGGTGGACGAGCCGGCCCAGCGCACTCGGCTTCGCGGCTCCGGCCATTGCTACACACGGCGCGGGGCCCTGTCTCCCCGACCATCCGGGCCGAAGATGAGGGACCGATTGAGTGGGAGCCGGCGCTGAAAATTCTAGCTTCGTCGATGTGCGATTAGGTGATGAGGGAACGTGTAAAAGTTGATGCGCCCGACAGCAGATCGGGAACCCGCCCCACCGGTTGGCGCGATTGCCCATTGCTGTAGCCTGCAAGTTCATGACCGCCATCAGAGCAGAGTTGCTGTTCAGCGACGTTTCAAGCACGACATTGAAACCACCTACTGCTCTGACGAAAACAGTCCTCATCGAGATCACCAGCTGGGTTACCGGTCGGTGTCTATACGCTGCCGTCGAGCCAATCCTTGTTCGTTGCTCCCGGTTCATCTCAAATCCCTCGCCATGTAATGAAGAAACTCTTCAAGATTTGTCCACCCGTCGTCGTCCATGTCCTGTTGCCCATCCTCGGTATCCGCAGGGTCGAGCAAGTTTTCAAGCTCCCACTTATCAGAAATGCCATCCATATCGCGATCATCGTAAGGTATTCCAGCGGCGAGATCCGGCCATCCGCCAACTTCCCGTGGATCTGTCTTTATTAACTGACCGCTACGGTTCCTGACCTGCTCAACGATACGTTGATCGACCACGTCACGCTGGGGGATCGTTGCGCCGGCATTTTGGAGCACGTCGTCGTAAGCAAGCATCGGAACAGATGTACGAATAGGGGGCGCACTGAATGGTACTGTTGAGATAAAACGCCTGTGGTTCTCGGCTAATATTAAGCCGTCATTTTGCCCGTCGGTGGTGCGGTGGGGTTCGTCATAATTGTCCTTGACATAGATTGAGAACCCCGCCCCGCTTTCTTCAAAGACATGAACTGTGTAGGCCTCTTTGCCCTTAGCTCTGCCAATTTTGTAATTGCCAACGATATTGGCCTGGATCCGGGTCCATTCATCCCCAAAGCTTACCACGTATTGCCATACCGGTGAAAAGAACACATTGTTGACAATGTCCGCGATCGCTCCGCGGGTCTCCATTTTTATCTGTGGGTTGCGGAACTTCCCGAAGGCAAAAAGGGAGTGGTGGACAGTGATATTGCCCCCTTTGGTGAACAACATATTTCGCGCGCGATTACGTTTTCCGGGCCCACCTTGTAACAGCGGCTCGCTCGCAATGCCCCATTGCCAAGTGAAATCAGTGGCATCTTCCGAATCGATAGTCTCGTCGGAACCCCAGCTCGCGGAGATATGATCCAGCATGATGTTTTTCGCCGCCTTAGTGTACATGCCAAGTCCTCCGGAACAGCACGCTTCAACGGCATGCGGCCCGGGGCGAAAACGGACATATCTCACAATGACGTCATTGGTTAAGATTTCCATAGATGGACGGATCTGTTTAACACCATTGCGGATCGCTATCCCACCGCCCGGCGCAGTCTCGCCCGCGATGGTCAGATACGGGTTCCTGATAACCAGCGATCTCTCCTGAAGGAGGATCGTACCTCCGGTACGGAAGATACAGGTGCGTGGTCCAGATGCTTCGATACAATCGCGCAACGACCCTTGGCCAGCCTCGTTCGTATTTATCACATAAATGGCCCTGCCCCCTCTGCCTCCAAGGGCGCCCGCTCCGAAACCTTCGGCCGTCGGGAAGGCACGTTGTCGTCCATCCGGAAGCTTGGGTGAAAGAGGCTCATGCGCGCCGGGGGCGTCTCGCGCCAGCGCTTTCCATGGCAGGCCCATGCACCCGCCGCCTATCAGAATCCCGACTATCAAATAGTGGGTGCTGCTATAACGAGATTCGTTTCTATCACGCGCTTGATCGTTTATCCTCATCTTCATGCACCGCTCTCGTATGCCACTTGTCCAGTACAGTGGTTCCTGACTGCGCCCCATCGCTTGCACAACGACCGCATTTTCGATGGCCCGCATGTGAGATCACCGCGGACCGATGGAAATGCAGCGGCGTTGAATAAATTATTCAAAGGTAGCCGTACCGCTTTAACATCCAACCACTCAGCCGCTCAAAGGCTACTCGCTGACCCGGCGGCATGCGTGTTCGCCATGAATCATCCTTCTTAAGCGCTATCGACCCGCTCATCCGCAGTCGGTTTCCCGCCACCTGGTGTCCTGGTTCCATGGATCCGCCAATCTGCAACGATGACCCGATCTGGCTAAGATCCAATTCAAGAAATGAGCCGATTTGTTGCATGGTCGAAGCCGGCTCGGATGCGAAGTCTTCGTATCTCACACGCATAACGGCTGCTGGTCCTTTTCTCCTCGAGAGATATTCGACTGCAAGATTGACCGCGCTCCAGCGCAATGCGGTTCTAATCGCGGATTTGGGTTTGATCTCCTTTTGCAGGCCCGATCGTGCATCTCGCTCATAACTCTTCAGTAGCGACCAAGCCACACCACGCCCGTCGCGCACAAGATGGATAACACGCAGGTCGATCCCCGGAATTTCCGCAAGTGCTATTGCCCTCCCCGGCAGTTTCGAGGAATCCACGAGTACCTGCTTATTGGAGCGCGAGAGGATCGTGTCGAACAATCGTTTCGTGTGGATCGAGTATTGCCCGAACGGGCGGCCGAGCCCGATCCCGGAAGATGATCTCGCGAGCATGGACAGTCCTTCGAATTTGCGCTGAAGGAGAGAGTAATCCAGCACAAAGTTGGATCCCAAACCTCTCCACCACTGCTCGCACGCTTCATTCCAGCAGGGACAATCGCGAATCGGGCTTCCGCAGGCACAATACTCATTCTGGACCCAAACGTGTCGTGTGAGCGCCGCTATCTCTCCCGATCCCATCACCGCGGGGTGTTGCCCTAAGGCGATGTCGAGAACCGTTGATCCGCTACGCCCGTAGCCGGCAATATATGCAACGCGAATTGGCTGCGACGACATCCGATCGGCCCTCCTCTTAGATAGACCTCGAGACGAACTAAACCGCGCTGCGGCTGGGATCATGACCTGCGCTCGTCTGGCCCGTGGAACGCATCCATCACTCTTTTACTTCCGTCGCCGAGGGAAAGACCGGCTCTGCCTGCCTGAAATCCAGAAGCAGTTTCTCGACTTCCGATCCACCGCCCACGCGCCTCACCACCGCTAACGAGCTATCCTCTTTGAGTTCGAACAACGTCCCCGCGTTTTCCTGGGAACGGTTGGTGCGCGTAAGCAAGACCAAGGCTCCCGGCCCCCGAAGATAGGAATGGATGTTGCCTATGGCAGTCTTGAGTTGATCGTCCGAGAAGTAATTCCTATTCAAGATGTTGGCTGCTCTTACCAAATCGAACTTGCCCCGCAGGTGCTGCGAGGGGATCATTATATCATCCTCGATGAACGTTATTTCTCCGTCTTGCGGCAGAGAACGCGTTATCATTTGCACTCGTCTGCTCAGGCCGGCGCGGATTCGCCGGCACAGGCGCGGTTGCAGGTAGGCTCGGGCAAGCAAGCGCGGAATGAAGGCGAGAGTTACGTAATCCAGTCTCCTGATCCACGGCCGAATAGCCATACCGAAAAACTCATACTGCAGCGGCCAACCCTCGGGGTCGCAAAACACCGCGACCGTTTGGCCAACTTCGACGATATGAGCGTGTATGAAGAGATCGGTCGCTGTGACGCGAGCCGGAGCGGCGCACTTTCTCAGGAATTGCGCGAGTTCAACCGTGGTCAAACCGGTGGAGACGCCCACATCTAGAACCTGGCGCAGAGAACTTGCCCGCTCAGTAATAGCCGGCCGGATTGCTATCTCGACGTCCCGGAATCGAGCGGCCCGCGTCAACTTGAACGTACCGTTTCGCATCTTCAACTGGGCGAAAAAGGCTGACTCCAACGCCAACTCAGCGGCATTGTCACTTAAAGAATAGAACTTTCTGGCGCTAACGGTCATGATTTAACACTCCATCACCTTCTGCGCTCATTGTCGTGCAATCCTTTACATCACGACATGCCTCGCAGACACCGAGCCCTCCCCGGTTAGGTACCCTCCAAAACGACATTTCCTGCTAGCAGGTGGTACGAGGTTCATTGTGCCGATTCATTTTCCACCGCCTCGCTTGGTCCGCGGCCGAGGCGACGCCGCAACCCCTGAAACGACCAGTCCGTCCCACGCTTGGAACACGCGTTCCGGTGAATACCGTTTTGCGCTGCTGATGGCATTCATCGCAAGGCTCTCGCGGAGGGAGGAATCCCCTAGCGTTAAATCCAGCGCATTCGCCAGTTCGTCGACACTTTCTGGTTCCACGAGAAGGCCGTCGTATGCGTGGGTAACCATCTCACCCGGGCCCCAATTGCAGTTGTAGCTGACGACTGGGATTCCCGCCGCCATCGCCTCAAGAAGCACTATACCCCACCCTTCGTAACGCGATGACAAGACGAAAACGTCCGCTGTCTCGACCCATTGGCCCGGGACAGCCGTCAGCCCGGGCATCTCCACCCGCTTGTCCAATCCAAGCCTTGAGCATAGCGCCTCAAGTGGGCCGCGCTCTTCGCCTTCGCCCCAGATGACCAGCTTCCACTCCCGGTGCCGGTCCGCAACCTTAGCAAATGCATGCAACAGCAGATCGAAGCCTTTCTGATGCGTCAGCCTGCCGACAGCAGTTAATGTGCCGCCGGCCCGGCGGTTGGTCCAGGCTGCCGGAAGATCCACCGCGTTGGGAATGATGCGCCCATTTCTTCTTATTTCATCCGAAAAATGAGCAAGCGCCCCCGCAGTCATCGTCACCAGGCAGAAAGCACGTGGATAAAGCCAGCCTCGCAGCAATCTCCAGACCCTGCCAAAGGTTTGAGCATCAGGATTATTTCGTTCCGAAACCGCAACTGGGATCCTGGAGCCCACCATCGCGATCAGCGTCAAAACGTTGGTGCGTGTCAGGAAGCTGAGCACGAATGCCGGATCGGCTTGCCGGATGGCTGATCGCAGTCGGATAATCCGTTTCGAGATTGCCACTGCCGCTTCGAGTTTTCCCATTTTTTTGGGAGGAATGCCGAGCCGCTTGATGCGGATGTCGCTCCTTAAGGCGTAGTATGGCCTTTTATCTCGCGCTTCTAACGTCACAATTGTAACGGCGTAGCCACAGGCTGCCCAGTGGTTCGCAAGAAGGCTGACCACATGCTCAGTGCCGCCCGCCGATAACCCGGGTATGACGATGACAATCCGGCCACCAAGCGCGGTGCCGGAAAGACCGGCTGAGTCGGACTGCGTGGCTCTAGTTGCCGTCATTGTTAGAGACCTTGCCGGCAAACGTCTTCGCCGGCCGAATGCGGGCATGCCCCGAAACGCGCAAGACGGGCGGTTTGTTCGTCCCATCGGCGCCGCCCGGTGCGGGCTTGGGATGCGGACGGCTTTTCATTACGGCTTCATTCACCGGTAACCTCCCAGGTGTAACCACTCACCCGCAACAGGCCGAATGCTTGTTCTTCAGCCGACGCGGGGTCTAAGGCCATTAGGCGTTGATCATCCAACCAAGATCCTTGCAGCAGCGAACGACAGCTGAAGTTCACTAACACGCGGCATGCTTGGAAAAGCTAGGTACCGTTCATTTGCGATCTGCAATATTTTGCTCTTCACATGGCTGCATGTCTCCCCAAGCAATGAAATGTGGATTCGCAAAGTCGCTGTCCTCTAGCTGCATCCTCTTCCCGTACAGCAGGCGCGAGCCGTCCAATCGGACTACCGATCCACCTGCGCACTCCAAGACGGCGTTTCCGGCCGCCGTATCCCACTCCATTGTCCGCCCGAATCGTGGATAGACGTCCGCTTTGCCTTCAGCGAGGAGGCAGAACTTGAGCGACGACCCCACGGATAAGTATTCTGTTATACCCTGTCCCCGCAGAAACGCCTCGGTGCCGGCATTGCTGTGTGACCGGCTAGCAATTGCTGTCAGGTCCGGACCTCGCTTTCTAACGCGGATCGCTTGCCTTTGCTCGATCTCAAAGTCGCGGCAAAGGTGAAGTTTTTCCGCCCGGCCTTCGTCGGCGACATAGGCGCAGCGTCGTGCGGGCGCACAGACAATGCCCGCAGTCGGAACACCTTCATTGATGAGCGCGATGTTGACGGTGAAGTCATCGCGCCGGTTGATGAATTCCTTTGTCCCATCCAAGGGATCGACAAGAAAGAACGAGCCGCGGCCAACGTCAGGAATATGACCAGATGCAACGGCCTCTTCCGCGACGACGGGAATATTCGGAAAGGCAACTGCAAGCTGATCAAGGATGATTGCCTCCGCCCGTTGATCCGCTTCTGTCACGGGCGAGCCATCTTTCTTACATGAGATTTTGCAGCCAACCTCGTAGATCTGGAGGATCGCGGCGCCTGCATCGAGCGCAATACGTTCAAGCAACTTGCCAAGAGGAGTCATTTCGTTCCCAGCCTTCCGTCGAGGAATGCTTCGATCTTGAGCGCGAGTGCGATCGGTTCGTATCCAATGGTGCGAAGATGCAGTTCCGGATCATCCGGCGGCTCGTAGGGAGATGAGATGCCGGTGAAATTGGCGATCTTTCCCGCCAGCGCCTTCTCATACAGTCCCTTCGGATCACGACGCGCACATTCATCCAGCGGCGTATCGACGAATATTTCGATGAACTCTCCCTCTTCCATTAGTTCGCGCGCCATCCGTCGCTCGTCGCGAAACGGCGAGATAAAAGATACGAGGACAATCAGGCCAGCATCTGCCATCAGTTTTGCGACCTCCGCCACGCGCCGAATATTTTCGACGCGATCCTCATCGGTGAAGCCCAGGTCCCGATTGAGCCCATGACGGACGTTGTCCCCGTCGAGGAGATAAGTATGGTTGCCCTTCAGCTGCAAGGACTGCTCAAGCGCGTTGGCAATCGTCGACTTGCCGGAGCCGGAGAGGCCCGTGAACCAAAGGACAGCAGGCCGCTGGTTCTTCATCGCGCTGCGCGCAGCTTTGTTAACGTCTGTCGCCTGCCAGTGCACATTGTTCGCCCGCCGTAACGGGAAGTCGATCAACCCCGCACCGACCGTCGCGTTTGTCACCCGATCAACGAAGATGAAGTTGCCGGTCGCTCTGTTATCGCGGTAGGGGTCGAAGACGATCGGTGACTGCGTCGAGATGTTGCACACACCGATCTCGTTCATCCGAAGCGTTTTCGCGGCTTCACGTGTGAAGCTGTTGACGTTCACCCGATGCTTGAGTGCTGTAACCGTGGCACTCACGCTGTCGGTTTCATTGCGTAGGATATAACTGCGACCCGGCATCATGGCATTCGCATCAAACCAAATAACAATCGCCTGGAACTGATCCGCTACAAAAGGCCGTGCCGCAGGCGCAACGAGCATATCGCCCCGGGAGGCATCAACCTCGTCCGAAAGGACGAGCGTTACGGCCTCGCCTTCTACAGCGGACCCTAGATTCCCGTCTCGGGTTACGATCGCCTTCACCGATGAATGCTGGCCGGACCTTGCAACGACAACCGCATCGTCCACAAGGATCCGACCGGAGGCGACCTGCCCCGCGTAGCCACGGAATTCCGCGTTGGGCCGCATCACCAACTGCACCGGAAAGCGGAATGCCTTGCTCTGTTCGACCGCGGCAAATTCGACGATTTCCAGGTGATCGAGTAGCGCCGGGCCGTGGTACCAAGGCATACTGTCGGACGCCCCAATGACGTTATCGCCAAACCGGGCGGAAATAGGCATAGGCTGAATGCTGGCGAAGCTAAGACCCGCGGCGAAAGCCAGATAGTCCGATACGACCTTATCGAAGACTGTCTGTTGGAAGTCGACCAGGTCCATCTTGTTGACCGCCAGAACGACGTGCCGGATACCGAGCAGAGATGCGATATAGGAGTGGCGTCTCGTCTGCTGAAGGATCCCTTGTCGGCTGTCGATGAGGACAATCGCAAGATCTGCAGTTGAAGCACCCGTCACCATATTGCGCGTATATTCTTCGTGGCCGGGTGTGTCGGCGACAATAAATTTGCGCTTGGGGGTCTCAAAATAGCGATAGGCGACATCTATGGTGATGCCCTGTTCTCGTTCCGCCTCAAGCCCGTCTAGAAGCAGCGCAAAATCAGTCTCCTTGCCATCCGCTGTGCCGACCCGTCCGAGAGTTGCAAGTTGATCGTCGAAGATCAGTTTCGCATCGTATAGGAGCCGCCCGATCAGGGTCGACTTCCCGTCGTCAACGGAGCCACACGTGATAAACCTGAGGATCGTCTTTTTGTCCTCGTCGGCCAGATAGGGCTCGATGTCCTGCGGGGGCATGGATTGAAGGGACGACATCAGAAATAGCCCTCGCGCTTCTTTTTCTCCATGGCGCCGACCTCATCCACATCGATGAGGCGACTGTGCCGCTCGGACGTGCGCACCCTCGCCATTTCGTTCAATATATCTGGAACTGTGCGCGCGTCGGATTCCATTGCGCCTGTTAATGGATAGCACCCGAGCGTTCGGAAGCGGATCATCTTGTGCAAAACCTCCTCTTGAGGCCCAAGAGTCATACGGTCATCGTCGACCATGATGAGCGTGCCATCGCGTCGCACCACAGGTCTCGGCGCCGCGAAGTAAAGCGATACGACCGGGATGTTCTCCTTGAGGATGTATTGCCAGACGTCGAACTCCGTCCAGTTGGACAGCGGAAAGACCCTCATGGTTTCACCCGCTCCTAAGCGTGTATTGTACGTCTTCCACATTTCCGGGCGCTGGCACTTGGGATCCCAACCGTGCTGGGGGTTGCGGATCGAGAAAATGCGTTCCTTGGCACGCGACTTCTCCTCATCCCGCCGGGCCCCGGCGACTGCAGCGTCGAAGCCATATTTCTCAAGAGCCTGCCTAAGCGCCATGGTCTTCATAATATGCGTGTGCACGTTCGATCCGTGTGCGAAAGGGCTGATGCCTTGATCGACCCCGTCCTGATTGATGTGCACCAGAAGTTTGAAACCGAGCTCCTGCGCCATCCGGTCGCGGAATCGGATCATCTCCTTGAACTTCCAGAGAGTATCCACGTGGAGAAAAGGGAAAGGAGGTTTGCCTGGGAAGAACGCCTTCATCGCCAGATGCAGCAAAACGGAGGAATCTTTTCCGATGGAATAAAGTGCGACTGGGTTTGAAAAGGCTGCGGCTACTTCCCGAATGACGTGAATTGCTTCAGCTTCGAGCCGCCGAAGATGAGGAAGAGACATGTCACGCTCTCTACTCTTAAGTCGATCAGTTTTCGCTGCCAAAAGAATTACTGACCTGCACGCGCAGGCAAGTAATCCGCGCAGGAGCCAAACAATTCCTGCCGTCCGCGCAACATTAAATCCTTAAGTTAGAATATTCTAACTAACGATAATGTGCAAGCGAAACGCAGCGCAGGACGCACGATTCAGTGGCCGAACACGGTACTTCAATCGGATTACAGTGGAGCTTAATCGAAAGGATGTTGATGTTCGCTGATATCGTGCAGGCCGCGCTTTCCTCGCACTAACACGCTGGTGAAGACCCCGTTCGGTCACCAGGGAATTTGCGTTTGGGATTGGCAGCGAGCGCGCATTCGTCGACGCTTCACTAGACACCCGAACCCGTTCAGTGTTTGATGGAGCGGAACTGCTTTGGGGCAAGGCCTGTTGGGCCTGCTAGAGGGCCGGCCGATCAGATTTAACGCGGCTCGGCTAACCTGATCGGTGCTGGGATCATGCGTGTCGCATTTACTGGGGCTGTTGAAGGCTCTCATATCGCGTTGAAAGCCCTCATAAAGGCGGGCCGCGCACCTGCCCTCGTGCTCACTCTGCCTCAGAATAACTCGGCTCGACATTCCGACTTCATTGACTTAACCCCCCCAGCCGAAGCCGCCGGCTGTGCCGTTCACTATACGACTGATATCAACGCACCCGCCACTTTGGACGCTCTCGCAGCAGTTCGTCCCGATCTCAGTCTTGTGATCGGTTGGTCGCAGGTGTGTCGTAAGCCGTTTCGGGACGTCGCCCGGCACGGCACGATCGGCTTTCATCCGGCCGCATTGCCACGTCTTCGCGGCCGTGGCGTCATTCCCTGGACGATACTGCGGAACGAGAGAGTCACAGGTTCGACTTTATTTTGGCTGGATGACGGGGTTGATTCGGGGCCGATCCTGGTCCAGCGGCTGTTTCCGGTGGCGACTGGCGAGACGGCCCGCAGCCTCTATGACAAGCATACGTCGAACCTTGCGGAGATGATCGTCCATGCCGTCGCACTCGTCGAGAGCGGGCGTGCGCCGCGAACGGTACAGGATCAAAGTCAGGCAAGCTATTGCGCCAGGCGAACCGCGGAGGATGGTCTCATTGATTGGAATGCGCCGGCCGAGGCGGTACTGCGGTTGATCCGCGCCGTCGGCGAACCCTATCCAGGTGCCTATACCTGGTACAAGCAAGACCACATCCGCATCGACAAAGCCGTGAAGCTGGGGAACTCTGACCGATTTATCGGCCTTGTTGGCCAAGTTCAAGCTCACACTGAAGGTGCGTTCATCGTTCTGTGCGGAGATGGTGAGTGCATCGAAGTGCTCGATTGGGTCTCCTCCTCGGGGAAGCGACCGCCGATCCACCGCAAATTAGGAATGTTAGAAACCGCTCCATAGTCACAAGCCAATTCCGTCAAAATCCAACCAAAAGCCTAAGGTCGAACGCGCGAGTTGTCTTCAGCCGCTTCCGTCGCAGGATTTCTTAATTGTCGCTTACGCGTCCGTGTCAATGCTCGCGCTTGCGCACACCTCCCTGAGAACGCGCGCCGTGTTTTCCATTGCAGCGATATCGAGGGCCGGATCAACCAGAAAGGCCAAGCTGGTTTCCCCGAGCTCGCGGGCATTCGGCAATCGTTCGGCTGGCGCCATTTCGATTGAGGTAAACGCGTTCTCAAGATAGATTTCAGAGCAACTACCGCTGAAGCAAGCAACGCCGGCCCCGTTGATCTCGGCAATGATCCGGTCCCTGCTCCAGCCGGGCCTCAGGCGCTCCGGCCGGACGAATGCATAAAACCGATACCAGGCGTGCCGGATCTCCTTTGACGGCAAAGGCGTGCGCAAGACCCCGATTTCTTCAGTCGCTTTGGCAAGGATTGCAGCATTGCGCCCTCTCAGGCTTGCCCACTCGGGAAGCCGCTGCAATTGCCGTGAGCCAAGCACGGCCTGGATCGATGTCATTCGCCAATTTGTTCCGATAGTGTCGTGCAGCCATCGAAAGCCCAGTGGATGCACCTTGTTGTAGACCGCCTCGTACGACTTCCCATGATCCTTCCGGCTCCAGGCTTTCTTCCACAATTCGTCGTCATTCATTGCCACGAGCCCGCCCTCGCCTCCCGTGGTGATGATCTTGTCCTGGCAAAAAGAGAACGCCGCGACGTCCCCGAAACTACCTACCGGCCTATCAAACAGTGCGGCACCGTGGGCCTGTGCGCAATCTTCTACTACCCACAATCCGTTTTCGCGCGCCAGCGCCGTTATAGAGGGCATATCGCAGGGCCAGCCGGCGAGATGAACGACGATGATGCCCTTCGTGCGTGCCGTCAGCTTCGCGCGGATAGTATCGGCAGTCATATTCTGGCTGTCGCGATCGATGTCAGCGAACACTGCCACCCCGCCTGCCATTGGAACGGTCGAGGCTGAAGCTATGAAACTGCGCGGCGTAACGATCACTTCGTCGCCGGCCTCAAGTCCGAGCGCGAAAAGCGCAAGATCCAGGGCCACGGTACCGTTGGCGACGGCCACGGCATGCTTCACTCCAAGGAGCTGTTCGTATGCAATCTCAAAATTGCGAACCTGGGGTCCTGACCAGGCATTAACTTCGCCTGATCTGAGGACGGAGACGACGTCATCGATCTGCTCCTCGTCGTATACCGGCCATCGCCCCATTTGCCCCTCCTTCCCTCTAATTCAAGTGAGCGCAGCTCTGATTGACCTGGCCAGTTTGATCCAAATCTTGATGCTCAAGCGATATGCCTCACCAGCACGAAAGCTTCGGCCGCTTGCACCATTACGGTCGCCCCGCGAAGGGTGGCCAGTGCGCGCAAAGCCGGGAGTGATCGCTCGTGCGGGGGCTCGCGTAGCTGCGACGAAAACATCTCCATCGCCAACATCTTCGTCTCAAGATGATTTGTGATGTCCACGAAGAAGTTCGGGACAAAGGCCGGAGAAACATAGGGCGCATTCCAATTGGTTTCGGACAGGGTTTCGTAGGCGAGGATAAGCTTCGGAAACTCGATTTGATGCGGTCGACAAGCGACAAGTCCAGACGTGAACGTCAATCGGTGATCTGCGTGCAGATCACCGACGAACGGCAACAGCACCGTTTGAGGGCACACCCGGCGAACAACCTCGAGCAATGCGCCGTTGACAGTTGCGTGGGGAACCTCACCAAGTTGTGCAGCTGGAAGCCGCAGCCAAAAGGTTTCCTTTACACCAAGCACCCGATGAGCCTCTGCGGCCTCAGCCTGCGTCCTTGTAACGTCCGCACGATCGAATCGGGGTGGCGTTCCTTCGGTCACGATCGCGACGAAGACGTCTTCGCCTTCCGATGCGAGCCTCGCTATTGTTCCGCCCGCGCCGAGCACCTCGTCATCGGGATGCGGCGCCACGACGAGAGTGCGCCGGAAATTGATATGTGTACCAGTCATGAGGCTCCTCGGAAACATGGGCACCCCTCAAGGGAGAACCCGGGTCAAAAGCCATTCCGTCCGATTCTCAAAGAGGCCCGCTTCGAACTCTACCTGTGATGAACAGGTCGATAAGCTTGCTGATCTGACAGGAACTCTCTCGCTAATTTCAGACGACCGACATGTACCTTCTCGCCGAATATCAGTGTCCTCAGCGTCAGCAGGAGAATTCGTGCATCAAGCCAAAGATTGGCATGGGCGACATACCACAGATCGAGAGCGATCTTGTCCTGGTCGGAAAGAAGTGTATTGCCATTCACCTGAGCCCAACCGGTCATGCCGGGAGAGACCATATTACGCATGACGCCTAGGTCCCCGAATGCTGTGACAGTCGCCAAGGGAAGCGGTCGCGGCCCCACCAGCGACATGTCGCCCGAAAGCACCGACAACAATTGCGGCAGTTCATCCAAGCGCAGCCGACGCAACAGGGCGGTTACACCAGTTTGCCGCAAATCGTCGGGTAGTAATGCGCCATTTGGGCCGCGTCGGCCAGTCATCGTACGAAACTTTACAACCGTGATGACCCTCGTTCCGGCGCCAGCCCGAGCCTGAAAGAAGAATACCGGTAGACCGAGACTTGTCCAGACGGCCACGGCCACAAAGGCCATCAACGGCACGCATAGGACAAGCAAGACGCTGCTAATCAAGCACTCGATCACACGCTTGCAACCGTAGGACCCCGAGTTCGCGAAGAGGTCGCCTCTATTCGGGTTCACGACGGCGGTTCCTACGAGCGTGCAGCATTTTCCATGCACCGTATCCATGACGATGATCACATTCCCGCAAGGCTTACTAGGAGGACATCGCCCGGCAGCAGTTCACTAGATGGCGACGCATTTATGCTGATTGGTTCCCCGTCAAAGAGTCTTCTACGGACGTCATAGCTATAGGAAATCTCAGTTTGCTTTGCTTCATCGGCCGCCACCGCCGCCATCAATAAAATCTGTTCGTCAGCGGCACGTTTCTGCGCGATCAACTTTTTAATGGCGATCTCGCGGGCTTGAAGTTGAGTTAGGATCTCTTTCTCCCGGTCGGCAGCGAGCTTTGCCAATTGCAGCTTCAAAGAACTGGCCTCCTGACGGGAGCGTTCACGCGAAGCGAGGACCTCTAGAAGATGCGCCTTCTCCGACGCTTCAGTGTTCTCCGCACGCGAAAGATCGCTTTCGGTGGTCAGTCCACGCTTGCGGAGGTCGGCGACGCGCTTCAAATCCTCCTCGCCATTCTTGACGACGTCTCTTTGCTGCAGCACGAGCTCATTTAATATTCCGACACCGCTCTCGGAATGCGTGATACCTTCCGACAGGATCTGCGACTGAGATCTTCTCGCCGCCAGGTCCGCCTTTAGGATCTTCTCCTCAACCTCCATTACGCCGTCGAGCGGCACCCCCTTTACATATTCGCGTGCGATCTCCGGCAAGTCATTTGGGTCAATCTTCTCGCTCGACCTCAGTTGCGCCACAAGTCTCGCCGCATAAACCGCCTCGTGCACAATTTCGGCGTTAGCGGATTCAATTTCGCCCCGCAGCCGAGCGCGCGCGATGATCCGATCCGAGGCGTTCGCCGCGATGACCTGCATGCCCCCGGCGAGCCCTATAGCTTGCTCAACAGTCAAGCCGCCAACAAAAGCAAACGATCCAGGGCTCCTCACCTCACCGAGGACAAATATGGGCCGGAAGGTCGCCACCTCTAAAGACAATTTGGGGTCGACCAGAACTTCACGGGTCCGATACTCGGCTTTGAGTTTCGCGAGTGCTTCGGGAATTGTAAGGCCAACAACGGCGACGGCGCCGATAATCGGAAATGATGCTTCCCCGCTGCGGGCGATCGGCGCAGTCACCGGTAGTTCGGTGTCGTCTAGAAAGTCGAAAGTGAGTGCGTCGCCGGCGCTCAATCTATACTCAACGGCGACGGCGTGGGAAAACAAAGCCGGAGAAATAGCGATCCCGACACAGGCGGACCATAAAACCAGTGTCACCCGGCCCAATCGCAAGCTCGTCCACGAGGCCAAGCTCCTCCACGCGACGATGTGTGGGATATTCATCTCAGAAGCACTCCACATAAGCTCAAGGCGAAGGATAACTTAGGCTCTAGCCCGCCTACCGCTTCAAGGTTTGTAAGTATAACTTGAAAACCCATCACTGCAAGTGAGCCACCACCTGCGTGCGAAATGACAAGTTTGCATTCAGCGGTACTGTCCTTTTCGCACGTTATCCTCTTGGAAAATTTGATTCCTTTCGATTCTTGAGCCCTTATTGTGAATGAGCGAGCGCTCGCCGCGTCAGGGGCCGACATGGCATTCAGCAAAAAAACACGCGGCACCCTCGATAATTTTAGCTCGATTGGGCTAGGTATTCGGGTGTCAATAATCATGTTTGTTTATTTTTTGTAGTACAATTATCTTATCACTATTCTTATTAATAGCAGTTTACAACTTTACCATTACGTGTTCTTAATGGAGTGCTAATATAAGCCGATTCCGTCGCGATCTAACCAATCGGAGACGATTTTTCTTTGACATTAGGTTGTCAAGAGTTTTCGCGCTGATCCAACGAGACCAGATATGAAGCGGTTTTCTCCCCAGCGCGGTTTGTGCGGCGGGCCGTTCTCATATTCTTTGGCGCGGCAGGCTCGAAGATGTAGGAGAGGGGGCATCATGCCAGGTATCCACGCCGCGAAAGCCGTTCGTGATCGATTCTTGAGTCTGCACTCGTTATTCTTGGCCCGTAAGAGTAAGAGCGTGCCGACCGACATCCTTCTGGAGGAATACGACGCAGCCATCGATGTCGGCAGGCGGCGCCTGAGGACAGCGGTTCGAAGGGTGCAGAAGGTCTATCCGTTATATTTGGCAGACCTTGGATCCGCGTGTCTGGCGTTGGTGATGGCTCTGTTGCTGCGGTACGGGATAGCAGAACTCCATGCTCGGCCAGAACTAACGTCTGTCCTCCTGTGGTCCGGCGCTCAGTACCTCATTGTCTGCGCGCTGGTGTTCCCATTGTGCGGCCTTTACAGCCGCAACTGGAGATACGGCTCCATTTCTGACCTTTTTACCATTTTACGCGCGGTGCTGCTCACATCTCTGCTGCTTGTTTCGCTGCTGTTCTTCTCTACGAGGCTCAGCGACATGCCGCGGACCGTCGTGCCATTGCAGTCGCTGCTGCTGGTCGCATTCCTATCAACTGCGCGTCTGAGCTTTCGCGCCCGGGACATCTCGCTGTCGCGTAGCGTCTTCAAGGTGGGGCGCAACGATACGGCGAGCGGCGACCATCTGATCCCTTTGCTGCTCGTCGGCGCAAGCGACGCCGCCGAACTCTATCTGCGCGCGCTCGCGCGTGATCCAAATTGTCCCTACGTGCCGGTTGCCTGTCTCGACAAGACTGAGGAGCAGGTTGGTATAAGTCTGCGTGGCGTGCCGATTGCGGGCACGGTCGAAGACTTCGAACGGGTCGTAGCGCAGTTGCAGCAAGTCAAGAAGCAGCCGCGTCACGTGGTTTTCACGGAAGCGCCAGCGGCCTTTGGAGAGGCGGCATCGGATAACCTCCTGCGCTCCGCCGAAAATCTAGGAATCGCGGTTTCTCGTCTGTCGCAACTAACGGAACTGAAAGGTGCGAAGGGTGACAATCCATTCGAGTTACGCTCCATTGAACTAACTGATCTGCTGGAGCGCCCCCAGGCGACGCTTGATCACAAGGCAATCGCTCGCCTTGTTCGCGGCCGGCGGGTGCTTATCACCGGGGCAGGCGGATCGATAGGCAGCGAGCTGACATCACAGGTAGCTGCCTATGGGCCTGCCGAGCTCGTATTGCTCGACAATACCGAATACAATCTCTACTCCATCGATCTAACCCTGTCGGAAGACGCTCCGGAAGTCCCGCGACGAAGCTATCTCTGCAGCGTGCGGCGCAGCAAACGGGTCGAGGAGTTATTCGAACGGCATCGCCCGGAGTTGGTCTTCCATGCCGCGGCCCTAAAACATGTTCCCATGGTGCAAATGAACTCGTGCGAGGGCGTTCTTACCAATGTCATAGGTACTATGAACGTCGCAAATGCGTCCAAAAAATACGGCGCTCTTGCCATGGTCCAGATATCTACCGACAAGGTCGTGAACTCAACGAGCGTCATGGGTGCCACGAAGCGGCTCGCAGAACTCTACTGTCAAGCTCTCGACCTGGACGGGCTGGAGGGCGGGAGTGGCCCTCGGTTTATGACGGTGCGGTTCGGGAACGTGCTGGGTTCGAGCGGCTCGCTGATTCCGCTCTTCAAACGCCAACTCGCGAGAGGTGGTCCGCTCACCGTAACCGACCCTTCTATGACACGCTTTTTCATGACAATTCGCGAGGCTGTGGAACTAACGTTGCAGGCATCCGCCTACGGTTTTGAAAAACAGCTCGGACAAGGAGAAATTTTTGTTCTCGACATGGGCGAACCGATCAAGGTAATCGATATCGCTAGGCGAATGATCCGGCTGGCAGGTTTCACGCCTGACCAGGACGTCGCAATCAAGATCATTGGCTGCAGGCCTGGCGAGAAGCTTTTCGAAGAACTCTTTGACGAGACCGACAAGCGCATTGTCTCGCCGGTGCCAGGCGTTCTCGGAGCCGTCCCTGAACCCGTACCATTGCCGAAGCTAAAAAATGCTTTTCTGCGGCTGCAACATCATGCGGAGCGGGGAAACGAGCCGGCTATTGTCGAAGTCATTCGGGATTTGCTTCCGCGGTATGAGCACTCCCCGGTTGCAAAGTCGAAACGAGCCGTCGGAGAAAAGCGTGCCAGGCCGCCGGCGCAAAAGACCAGCCTCAAGGTTCCCGCCGCGAACAGCGCCCACCGCGCAAAGCAACCTAGATCACCTCTTCTGAGGAATCTATGAGAAACGAGAGCCACGAGAGGGAGGGGCAACTCATGGACTGTGCAGCCAGGTCCATCCCTTCTACGCGGCAACCGCGGAACCTATCGGATTCCCCGGCCAGATCGCGACCAGGTCGGCGAGTGATCGCGGTGGTGGCGAGCCTGGCGCTATCATTGACGAACTTTCGATTGGAATTGTTGAAAGGAATGGTGAGAGCCGGACATAGGGTCGTCGCATTCGCGCCCGATCACGATGCGCGCGTCGAACGCAAACTAGCGGAGATTGGCGTAGAATTCATCCGCATTCCAATGGCTCGCACTAGTCTTAATCCATTCGAGGATCTAGCTACATTCTGGGCGCTGCGGAGGCACTTCCGGCAAATGGGGCCTGACCTGGTCCTGGCCTATACCATGAAACCGATTATCTACGCCGGTATCGCTGCCCGGACCCTGGCGATCAAGGAGCGTTCCTTCCTTGTGACAGGGCTGGGTCATGTATTCTCCGAGCCAACGACGGCTTTTGTGAAATCGGCGATGATCCGCCGTCTATGCATTGGTCTTTATCGCATCGCCTTCCGCGGTGCCCAATTTGTTTTTGCATATAACGAGGCCGATGCCGCGGACTTGCGCCGATACCGTATGCTTGGAGACAATACGAGGTTAACAATGATCTCCGGCTCGGGCGTTGACCTACAACACTTCGCGTCCTCAAAGCCCCCAACCGGAGGTCTTGTGTTTCTCATGATCGCGCGTCTCTTGCGCGACAAGGGCGTCTCCGAGTTCGCGGAGGCGGCGCGGCTGGTGCGCCGGCAATACCCAGAGGCCAAGTTCCAGCTACTAGGCCATTTTGACAGCAATCCGACGGCCATTTCGCGCGTTGAGATTGACAGGTGGGTCGGCGAAGGGTTGATCGACTATCTCGGAAGCACCGACGATGTTCGTCCTTACCTAGCGGCGTGCACTGTCTTCGTACTGCCTTCCTACTATCGCGAAGGTATTCCGCGAAGTATTCTGGAGGCCATGGCGACCGGGCGGCCAATCATTACCACGAGCCTTCCGGGCTGCCGCGAAACGGTGGAGCCGGGAGAAAACGGTTTTCTCGTCGAGCCGCGCGATCATGTTTCGCTTGCGCAGGCAATGGCAACACTCGCAGGCCAGCCGGACCTGGGCGAAAGGATGGGAAGGCGCTCGCGCGAGTTGGCGGAGGCTAAGTTCGACGTACACACGATCAATCGGGTTCTGCTGGGTCACCTGCAACTTATCTAATTGCAGGTGAGGCCTAGGCAAAGTTCCCGCGAGGTGTCGATGGATGTGCAATTGCATCAAGTGGCGATTTCACAGCGTACCAGTCGCTTGTCGGGGGAACCAAGACTATCGGAGGATCCAAGGGAATGGCCGTTGATGAGGAGACGGGAGCTTCTAAGCTCAACACAAGCGGTGCCGTGCGGGATCGTGGTGGAAATAGCCGGTTAAAGACTATCATGCATCTCATCACCAATTTCACTGCTAGTGCCGGGGCCGAGATGATGTTGGGGCGCCTTCTGCGGAGCGCTACTGCGGAGCGGGTGGTGGTCGTCTCGCTAATGGATATTTCCGAGCGAAACCGGAATCTCGCCGATAATCCCAACATATTCTATTTCGCGTTAAAGGGGGGGTCAGCAGCAACGCTTGCCCCGGCCATTCTGCGCTTGGCGAAACTCATTCGCGAGCAGCAGCCGAACGTGATTGTCTGCTGGATGTACCACGCGATGGTCGCCGGCACCATCGGAGCTCACATTGCGCGGCATCCCACGTCCGTTTACTGGAATGTTCGTCAATCGCTGGACGATATGGCATCACTTTCGTGGAGCTCGCGTGCGGCCATCTTAATGGGTAAATGGCTCTCCGGTGCAGCATCCGGCGTTATCTACAACAGCCTCCGCGCCCGGGATCTGCATGAGGTATATGGTTACAGCAGCCGCAATAGAACCGTGATTCCGAACGGCTTTGACCTCCCGCCGGCGGCCGCTTCTCAACCGCGGACGGCTAGACGGCTTGGCATTGCCGGTAGATTCCATCCCCAAAAGGATCATGGCACTTTCTTTCGCGCGGCTGCATCCGTTCTGAAAACGCACCCTGATGCGACCTTTTGTGCCGCCGGTCATGGTTTGACGCTCGATAATCCGGCCGTCGTAAGGCTCATCTCGGAAGCAAATCTACCTTTCCGGTCGATCGATCTCTGGGGCGAGGTGTCCGACATGTCGCAGTTCTATCGGAGCATAGACGTCCTCGTACTCTCGTCGAGGACGGAGGGATTTCCTAACGTCATCGCGGAAGCCATGAGCTATTCAAAGCCAGTTGTTACCACCGATGTGGGTGATGCCGCAACCGTGGTCGGACAAGCAGGAATAGCAGTTCCGCCGCGGCGGCCTGACGCCCTCGCGGCAGCCATCCGAACAATGCTGGACCTGTCTCCGCATGCTTACGCTAGCGTCGCCCACCATGCCAGGATGCGTGTTGAGCGAGAGTATTCGCTTGCCACAGTAGCGCAGCAATACAACGATTTCCTGCTGGCTGCTTCATAATATCCGCTGATCAGGCTTCGTCAGGCCGGGTCATGCAGATGGGCTTTGGTCCGGGTAACGTAAAACTTCTTGAAGAGAGCGATTGACTGGGCCGGATTGCCGAATTGGACCTCCTCATACAAGCTTAGGGAACACACCTGTGTCTGCCGCCGAGAGAACATTGGAAGACCACGTCGCGTCGGCTTCGCGCAGGATTGTTATCGCGTTCCCGTTTGTTGGCGACAAACTGGGAGGAAGTCATATCTCCGCCACGGGTTTGATCGCCGGCCTCGATAAGGAAAAATTCGAACCGCTTATCGTTGTTCACAAACAAGGCCAAGTACTTGAGCGTTTTTTGCAAGAGCGCGGCCTTTCGGTCACCTTAGCACCGGAGGTCGATATCTTATCTCCGCTTGTCGGTCGACGCTTGATCGGCGGGTTCTCCGCAGCATTAGCGCACCTGCGGACAACGGCTCGCCTGGTTAGGTTCTTGCGCACCCACTCCATCGACATTGTGCACACAAACGATAGTGAGATGCACGCGACCTGGGCGCTAGCGGCCCGCCTGGCGGGCGGGAAACTTCTATGGCATCACCGGGCGGATCCACTTGCTCAAGGCGTCAACATTCTCGCGCCGCTCCTTGCTAATCACATCGTGGGAGTGTCAAAATTCGTGCGACCCGCCAGACCCCTCCTTCCAATCGAACACAAGTTTACGGTGCTCCATAGCCCTTTCGACCATCCGGGCACGCAGCTCGACCGCGAGGCCTGCCGACGCAATTTGGCCGAGGAGCTGTTGCTTCCCTTCAATACGCGTTTCGTGGGGTATGTTGGCAATTTGGTGGAGCGCAAACGACCGATGGCATTTGTCGAGGCGGTTCATGCCTTTCACCGGCGCTACCCAGACTTCGCGCTCTCGGGCGTGCTTTTCGGTTGCTCGCCTCCGAACAAACCTGATCTCGGCGAAATGATAAGAACGCGCGCGAATGAGCTCGGGATATCGAACCGAATACACCTCCTGGGCTTCAGAACGCCCGTCGCACCATGCATGAGCGCTTTGGACATCCTCCTGGTGCCCGCCGTGAACGAGCCGTTCGGGCGAACGTTGATTGAAGCTATGCTCCTGGGAACGCCTGTCGTTGCGACCAACCACGGCGGAAATCCAGAGGCTGTTGACGATGGGACGACGGGATACCTTGTAGAGCCAGAAAAACCCGATGCTTTCGTCGCCCCAATGGCCCGGCTGCTTCTCGACAGGCCGCATTGGGACGAGATTAGCAAAACTGCGATGGCCCACGCTCTGATCAAATATGGCAACAAAGCCCATATCGAAGGGATCAGCCGGCTATACAGGAACCTCGTTCCTTCCAGATAAAATCTCCCCATAGCGCCTCCCGGATGGCTGGTTGCAGCACTTCGTGGTGCGGCATTGCGATCCCAAAATGTGTCAGGACAGGGCGAATACTATAGCTACAATGGAAAAACGGAGGGAGAGTCGCGTGCCCACGCGCTAATATCTTGTCACCTGAGAGCGGCCAATTCGCTTCCGGCGAGCCGCGCAACGGTTGCGTTCTGACCGGATAAGGCATGGTGACCAGCTTGCTTATGGCCGCATTCATGGCTGGATCATCGACCAAAGTCTAGCACCGTCCGCAGGGGTTGCAGCGCGATCGATGATAGTCCGGCCGCGCCTGTCAAGCATAACGTACCGACCGTTCGAGAGTATCTCCTTAATCCCATTTGTATGGCGCACCTCGATTGAAGAACCGCCAGCACTTATCCGATCGTCTGGGCCGGGTCGGCCGCCCAGTTGAGGGCTGCCCCCACGTCCGTTGCCACTATTGCTTCCGCCGCTTCCCCCACCGTTACCTCCTCCGGTCCCACCTCGATTCCCTCCTCCGTTGCCACCCCCATTCCCTCCTCCATTCCCTCCTCCGTTCCCACCGCCATTGCCACCGCCATTTTGCGCCCTTGCATCCACACCAGTGGCAGCGAGCAACAGTCCGCCAACAAGCGCTCCGGCCACCTGAGCGAGGAGAAATTGTCGACGCGAGATCAAGAGAACCTCCACTTCCAGTTATCGGTCGCTTACCACAACCTCGGCACGAGCCCCTCCGAGCAGCAAAATTTGGATCCAGTTCGCCCAACCGCGGCGCAAGGAGCGTCATGGTAATAGGGAAGCTAGATGATGCTCAGGTGCCTAACATGCCTACTCCATTTGAAACTTACTTGTCGCCATGATGTGAACAACCGCGATTGAGACCAGTTCCAGCTTTGCGACATCATCCTCCCGCATCAGACCATAGTCCATGGCGCTGTGGACTAAGGTCCCAGCCTCGGTGCAACGGAAGCCCCAGGGGTGCGAATCATGGCCTCGCTACCGAGCTTCAACGGTCTTTCGGGCGGAGGAGGCAGCCGGGTGCGCGGGCGCTGGAACACATTGGATTCGTTGTTCTGGTCTCAAGGCTTGTGGATCAGCTCGCCTTAACGAGTTGGCCTCCCGTTGACGAGGTAACCCGGCTCCAGCGGCCCTTCCTTTTTGATCTGGTTCTTCTGTCTTTGTCTGAAGAGGAACAAATGTATCCACCGTTGTTGAGGTGCCTGGGGAAGGAGCGGCTCATACAACGGTACTACCCTCACCTGAACTACCTCCACGACTTTCTTGCAGATTCTGATGGTTCGGATCATGCTAATCTCCGCGGCCAAGGCGCGAGGGGCACCAAGGCATCCGCGACATTCAAGTTTATCAGGTTCGGATCCGTAAAGGGACCAGCCAGGGGAGATCACGCGCTGGCATCCGGCTCCGGGAGCGCCATAGGCGTCGCCAGCGAAGGGCTCGACGCGGCCTCAGAGGCGTCGAACCGGTCGGGTCCCCATGCCAACGACGGCATGAAGGCCGACGTATAGAAAGTCTGCTCACGGGATGTGGGAGCGGTACAGGGTTCGCCTCATGCGCACCTTGGGAAAGTGCCGCTCTCAAGGCGCCTTGGTTAGGCGACGGGCAATCGACTTCTTCTTTCGACCAATTGCCTTTAGGTGCGGCTGCGAAGAACGAGATGTTCACTGTCTGGGAAGGAACCACCTCATGCTTCAAAAACTAGCAAGGATGCCGACGCTTCGTCGCCTGGTATTGCCCGTGCTCAAGATGTTTGGGCCTTTCGAAAGTACGATCTGTCATCACTGGTGGCTGAGTTTCGCTTCAAACTAAATTGCTACCGGCACCCGCGGGTATTGGTACGAAGGCCGCAAGCGTGTGTTCGAGCCGGATCCGTCGCTAGTTTTACAGCCACGTGCATGCGATCCGCTCCGGCAGATACGTCCACGCTCAGCCGCTGCCTGTGGCTGAAAGATTAACAAAGCGGACGCTTCATCGTCTTAGCTCGAAATGGCTAGACGCACCCACTTGGCTTAACCCGCGTGTTGAGAGAACATGCTTGAGGAGGAGCAGGAAGATGACTGAAGTCATTCCGATCGCATTTTCAGCTCGGTGGGGAGTGCCTGTCTGCTTGGTTCAGCAGAACAAAATGAAGTGGATACGGGGACCGGCAGAAGCACTTCACTGTTTACGAACCGACTTCGTTGAGCAGTCGGGGCCCGCTTACAACCGTGCCTTGAACGTTTGCCTTGCGGCTCTTCGTTCTGAATCGGACCTGGATGTCGCTAAGTTACTCTTCGTGACCGCCTACCACGAACAAAAATCTCGCCGGTTCAACAAAACCTGAAGTCAATCACTGCTAATAGAGCTAACCGCCGCTCTTCGTGATAGTGAAGCCGGTGAAGACGACGCACGCGAGCCCGGCCTATTGGCCTCTTGCTCCCGGTATGCCAATAGCATACCTGTGACGAGAAGAAGGCTGCTACGATGACGACGGTCGAGAAGATTACAATTGCACTGACACCTGAGATGGCGGGATTTGTGCGAAGCGCGGTCGATGCTGGCGAATATGCGTCGACGAGCGAAGCCATCCGCGACGCCGTGCGTGAGTGGAAGGAAAGACGGGATTTGCTGGGTTTTACAGTCGAGGATCTGCGAGCGCTTGTTCAGGAGGGTATCGACAGCGGACCGAGCTCGCGTTCGACGATGGCAGAGGTGAAAGCTGCCGCGCGCCATCGCTTTGAACCTTCACGACGCGAAAGCTAACTGTGCTTTCGATCGTGTCCCATGGAGTGGTGTAGCTGGATTTCATAGCCATCGGTGATTTCCGTTAGGGTCGGGTTGCTTAGAGCCAACCTGAAGGACACCACCGATGACCGACGACATGATGAACCTGCGCTCAC
>NZ_PVBL01000033.1:0-64367 GCF_002968555.1 Neorhizobium sp. T6_25 | reverse complement strand
CTTGACGAGCTTCAGCGGTGCGGCAATCAGCACGGCGCCGGCAAATACGGCCTCGCATCGCTGTCGAACCTCGACCAGCTGCCGCCGAAAGGCGCCGTGCTGATTGCCGCACCGCTGAAGCTCGTCAAGGGCACGGGCTCGCCGGTCCGGGCGCTGGCTCTGATCGCCTGATCCGATCGAAGGGCCGGACTCGAAAGGTTCCGGCCCTCTCCATATCCAGCAACAAGACGGGCGGCATGGCGGATTTCGACTACATCATCGTCGGCAGCGGCATCAACGCGCTGGTCGCCGCCGCCATGCTCGGCAAGAAGGGCAGAAAGGTCCTCGTCCTGGAGCGCAGCGACCGCATCGGCGGCTGCCTGCGCACGGAAGAGATCACCGAGCCGGGTTTCATCCACGACGTGATGGCCACCACCATGGTGCTGTTCCTCACGTCTCCCGCCTATGCCGCGCTCGGCAAGGACCTCGAAGCCCGTGGCCTCGAATTCGCCCATGCCGACCTGCCGACCGGGGTGCTGCGGCCGGACGGCTCTTCCGTCGTCTTCTCCAGGGATCGTCAGCGCAATATCGCCACCTTCGAGGGGCTCGCGGCCGGCGACGGCAAGACGTTCGACAAGGAAATGAATGCGCTCGGCGCCGATGCCGCTTTCCTGTTTTCGCTGCTCGGCGGCGCGCTGTGGTCCGGCACCACATTGAAGACGATCGCTCGGCAGGGGTGGGGCAAGGGCCTGCGCCAACTCGCCGCCTGGTTCGGCGATGCGCTGACGCCAGCACGCGGCTATCTCGAAACCACCTACAAGTCGGAAGCCGCGCACGCCCTCTGGGCGCCCTGGGTCCTGCATTGCGGCCTGGCGCCGGAAAGCGCTTATTCGGCCGAAATGCTGAAGGTCATTGGTTTCGCGATCGAGCTCGCCGGCTGCCCGATCGTCAAGGGCGGTGCTGCCAACCTCGTCACGGCCTTCGAACGACTGATCGCGGATCAGGGCGGCGCGATCCGCACTGGCGCGGATGTCGAACGGATTCTTCCCGGCCCAGGCAACAGGGCCGCCGGGGTGAGGCTTGCAAGCGGCGAGACGATCGACGCTACAGCCGGCGTGGTTTGCTCCACGACGCCGAACCAGATCTATGACCGGCTGCTGAAGGACTGGCCGCAGCCGGCACCGGCTGAAATCCGGGAAAGCGTCGCCCGCTATCGCTACGGCAAGGGCAATATGCAGATCCATTACGCCCTCTCCGCACCGCCGCGCTGGAAGGGCGATCCGGATCTCGCCAAGGTGGCGCTGCTACACCTGACATCCGGTCTCGACGGCGTCTCGCGCGCCACCAACGAATGCGAACGCGGGCTGCTGCCCGCCGAGCCGACCGTCTGCGTCGGCCAGCCCGCCAGCTTCGATCCTTCGCGCGTGCCGGACGGCAAGTCGATACTCTGGCTGCAGCTTCCCGAAGCGCCGCGCTTGATCAAGGGCGATGCGGCCGGTGAGATCGCCGCACCAGCAGACGGCCGCTGGACCGACGAGTTGCGCGAACTTTATGCCGATCGCGTCGAGGCTCTGCTTTCCCGCCACATCGAGAATTTTGCCGAGATAAAGCTCGCCCGACGCGCCTACTCGCCGGCCGATCTGGAGGCGATGAACATGAACCTCGTCGGTGGCGATCCCTATGGCGGCTTCTGCGGGCTCGACCAGTTTTTCCTCTGGCGGCCCTTCAAGTCGTCTGTTAACCACCGAACCCACGTGCCGGGCCTTTATCATATCGGCGCCTCGACCCATCCGGGACCGGGGCTTGCCGGCGGCTCCGGTTTTCTGCTCGCATCGTCGTTGCGTTGAAACGACGTGGTCTAGGAGACATGAATTTCATGGCAGAACGGTTTTCAGGCGTGGTGCTGCGCTGGCATCAGGACGGCGATCAGGAAAATCGGCCGACCATGGGCGAGATCGGCCTCAACCATTTCGCACCCTACCTGATGAACCGCATCATCTCCCGCTGGAACTCCAACATGGCGGAGGAGTTGCGCGAATACGACCTGTCGACCGCCAAGATGCGCACGCTCGCGGTCCTCAGCGTCTCTGCTTCGCTCACCATCAACGAGCTTTCCGTGTTCGCGGTCATCGAACAGTCGACCATGAGCCGCACGCTCGATTCCCTCGAAGACCAGGGTTATATCCGCCGCACGCCGCGGGCCGAGGACATGCGCATCCGCGACGTGACCATCACCGAGGAAGGCCGCGCCGCATTCGGGCGCTTCTGGCCGACCATGTACGATTCACTGCTGCGGATGTTCGACGGCATCGATGAGGAGGAATACCGCGCCTTCACGGGCACGCTTCACAAAATCCTCCTCAACATCCGCAAGCACGAGATCTGATCGGTCTATTTCGTCAGCCGTGTCTGAAGGCTGTCGCGGATGCGCTTGCCCAGCGCCTGGTAGTTCTCGTCGAAATGATGCCCGCCCTCGATCGGCACGACTTCGACGCCCTTGTCCTTCAAGGTCGGGCAGGGATCGTCGTCCTCATCGGTGCCGTAGACGCACTGGATGAGCTTCGGATCGATCTTGACGATATCGGTCATCGGATCGCCGCCCTTGCCGTCGCCTGCGACGCCAAGCCAGCCGGTCACGGAAATCTCGTAGTCCACTTCATGCGACAGGCCAAGCAGCGTGATCTGCTTCACCCTCGCCCGGTCCTCGGCCGGCAGGAGGTTGTAGGTGGCGGGCAGCACATCCGCGCCGAACGAATAACCGACCAACAGCACGTTCTGAACGCCCCATTGCCGGCGATAATATTCGATGATCTTCGCCAGATCGTCCGCCGTCGCTTGGGGGCTGCGTTCGGACCAGAAATACCGCAGCGAATCCAGCCCTATCGTCGGAATCCCCTGCGATTGCAGATAGCCCCCCACTTCGCTGTCGAGGTCGCGCCACCCGCCATCGCCGGAGAAGATCACCGCCATCGTGTTCATGGCCGGCTTGGCTTGGAGCACGTTCAGCGGCAGGTCGAGCGGCTGGTTGGTCCGGCCGGCAGCCGCGATGCGGGTTGCAAGCACTTGTGACAGCGCCACATCCGGCGCCTCACCGGAATTGATCAGCTCGACCTCCTGATGATCCTGTTTCAGGCGCTGTCCATGGGCCTTGCCGGCCGCATCGGCCGAAGGTGTGGAAACGATCGTCACCGCCGCCGGTACTGCGCCGTCGTCAAAACCATAGACCGTGCGATCGCCGACCTTCTGCTTGGATGCCGGCGTGCAGAGTTCCTTGGCGAGCGGTATGCCGGCCAACGGATCGACGGCAATCGCCTCCTCGATCGTCGCGTTCGGGCTCTGGGAGATCATCGCAAGCGCCAAGGCGCCGCCTTCCCCGATGCCGGCGACGATCGGGTGGCGGTATTGCGGATTGCCGATCCGTCGCTGCACCTGCTGGGAGACGTCCTCGATATCGGAAACCATATAGATGCATTCGCCGTCATCGGCGCGGAGCGACTTGATATAGGAGGGGAAATCGATGCCGACCACGGCAGCACCGGCGGCGAGCAGCTTCTGCGCCTCCGCATCCTCCCGCGCCCCCCAGCCTTGCCCGCCTGAAATCAGGAAGACGATGCCTTCGAGCTCGCTGCCATTGTTCGGCAGGAGAATGCGCGGCTGCGGGATAAGGCCCGTATGGTAATCCTGCTGATCCTGGGCAGCCGCCATCGGGACACCGGACAGCAGCGCCGCAAACACGATAACAAGAAAACGCAGATACATCATTTACCAACCACTCCCCTCAAGCCGCCGCCGATCAGGAGCGTCGCGTCCATCATCACGATGGCGGGGCTGACGCCCCCTGCCACAGCGAGATAACGCGGCTCCCAGGCGGGATGAAACTTCGACTTGAAAGCCTTCAACCCTTTGAAATTGTAGAACCGTTCACCGTGCTCGAAAACAACGCTGCCGATCCTGTCCCAGGCGAGTGCCGCTTCGCGTGTGGACATGCCGGAAAGCGGCGCCATGCCGAGATTGAAATGTCCATAACCTGCATCGCGGAGATATTCCATAATCTTCACGAACAGGAAATCCATGGAGCCCTTCGGCGCGTCCGGCACGAAGCGCATCAGATCGACGGTGCCTTCGTATTTCGTGTCGGTGAGCGACAGCGTTGCGAAGGCGACGATGCGGCCTTCCTTCTTGAGCACCGCGACCGGCTGGGCGCTGACATAGTCATCCCGGAAAGCGCCAAGCGAGAAGGTCTTCTCGCGCGTGTTGTGATCTTCGAGCCAGGCATCCGAAACGCGTCGAAGGTCTTCGATATGCGCCATCACATCCGGCTGCTCGATGACCGAAAACTCCAGCCCTTCGCGCGCACCTTTGTTGACAGCCTGACGAAGCCCGGCCAGCCGACCGCCCTTGAGGTCGAAGCTGGACAGGTCGACGATCGCCAATTCGCCAAGCTTGAAGGCCCTGAGGCCTGCGTCGGCGCAATGCGAAAGGAGGCTGGGCGAAATCTGATAGAGCACGGCGCGGCCGCCTCGGGCCCGGGCCTCCTCGACGAAACGCCAGACGAGATCGGCTGTCTCCTCCTGCGGCCCGACCGGATCGAAAAGCGCGATCCAGGAGCGGCCCTGAATGCCGTACATGATGAAGGCATTGCCGCTCTCGGAGAACATCAGCCGCTTGTCGCCCATCCGGACGAGGTTGGCATCGGCATTGTCCTGCGCCATGACGAGTTGGATCGCCCGCTCGAGATCGTCCGCAGTGGACAGTGCCGAACGTCGGGCCGCCGGCCGCAACAGGCTGAACACCGAGATCGTCGCCGCAAAAATCGCAAGGCCAAGGACCGCGCGCAATCCGCGCGGCGCTTCCTCGGAAAACTCGAACTGCCACCAGAGTTCGCGGCTATAATCCACTTCGCGATAGACAAAGAGCAGCACCGTGATCGCCGCGGCCACTACGATGAACATGGCGGCGATCCAGCTCGGCGTCAGCACCTGACCGAACAGCGACGCCCGGCGTTTGAACTGCTTTGCACTGAGGAACAGGCTGACGAGCAGGATGATCAGGAACGTCGCCTCGAAAAGCGCGATCGCCCGCATGAAGGCGAAAACCAGCGCCAGAGAGGTGCAGACCATCGCGGTCCACCACGCCCCGTCCAGCCGCTGGCCGATGCCGCGCGCCGCGACGAACAGCAGGAGGCCGAGGATGCTGGAAAGGAAATGCGCGCCTTCGAACACCGGCAGCGGCAGGTAGTTGCCAAGAAAATTGATGTCGGAATCCGGCGTCGGCGTCACGCTCGAGAAGATCAGCATTGCGCCGGCGATCATCGAGAAGGTCGCCAGAAGCGGCGGCGCGAGGCGGAATTCAAGCTTTCGAAGCGTCGATGCGATGGGGTGATGGGCAAGTTGGCGAATTTCGACGCCGATTACCACCAGCGTTGCGATGAGCAGCGGCAGGACATGATAGATGACGCGGTACAGGACAAGGCTGCCGAGCACTTCATCGAGGCTGACCGTATTGCCGAGCGCCGCGACGATCACCGTCTCGAAGACACCAAGACCGGCCGGCACATGGCTGAGGACACCGAGGCCGACGGCGGTCGCATAGATCGCCAGGAAGGACGGCCAGCCGATTTCCGTCTGCGGCAGAAGCACGTAGAGGACGGAGGCGGAGGCGGCGACATCAAGCGCCGTGATCAGGAATTGCTGCGAGGACGTACGGCTGTCCGGCAGGCGGATGCTCAAGCGTCCGACGGATACCGTCCGGCCGCCTCGCCCGAGGATCAGAAGAGCGATGAGCACGAAGATGATCACGATCGCGCCGGCGCGAACCCACATGCCGTCGATATCGAGGATTGCTCCTATCCTCGGCGCCGTGACCAGCGATGCGAGTGCCGTGACTGCCAGAAGCCCGATGCCGAAAGCGAGCGTCACAAATGCGATGACACGGCCGATATCGTCCGGCGAAAGCCCCAGGCGCGAATAGGCGCGGAACCGGATCGCTCCGCCGCTGAGGGCTCCGAAACCGGCCGTGTTGCCGACCGCATAGGCGCTGAAGGCGGTTATCGCCACAGGCACGAAAGGCAGCGTCCGGCCGATATAGGTGATCGCGTTGATGTCGTATCCGACCAGCGCCGCGAAACTCAGTGCCGTGAAGAAAACCGCAAGGCCGATCGAAGACCAGCGCGTATTGGCGAGCGCCTCGATGACGTCGTCATAGCTGACCTCGTTGGTGAGGTTGTAGATGGCAAATGTCGTGAACGCGAAAACCGCCAGCGCCGCCAGGGCGATGAGGTAAGGACGGTACGTCTCAAGGATGTCTCGAAAGCGACTTGGCTGACGAACCGTGGATTCCATGTGGGCTGCCGCTGCTGGAAAAATTACGCATCTAGAGTTTGGTCAGATGCGCAGCAAAAGCAACGGGATCGCGGCTATAATGTGTCTGTATGCTTAAAACCGGCAGCCGCCTCGAGCGCACTCGTGCACGCAAGGGATCCCAGCAAGCCGGACAGCTCCAAAGAGCAATACAGCCGGTAGATGCATATTCTGAAACGAGAATATAACTTTCGATTGCAAAACAGAAGTTCTTAACGCACATTAAGGATCTGAGGCATCTAGGGGCCACCCGGCAAGGGTGGGGGTGCCGACGCTGGCGGCGATGTTGCTGCGTGGGGATCGGGGAACATGTTTGACAAGATCTGCGCTGCCGCACTCGCGGCGGCATTGGTAGGTTGTACCTCCGCGAATGAAAACGTGCAGCACGCCGAAATCGGCGGCACGAAATCCTTGGTCATGACCGGAAATTTCAGGCTCATCACCGAACGGAAAAGGCTGGGTTATCCGATTATCTGTAGCGAACCCAGCCCTGACTACACGGTTGCTTTCGACAAATCCGCGAAAGCGACTGTCAAAATCACCAGCTCCACCGGAACGACGACCGAAATCGCACCGGATGCCAAGACGGATGAGAGTGTCGAAGAAGGGGAAGGCCGCGCCGGCGCTGTGCTCGCCCTTCGCGACGGTCTTTATAGAGCTTGCGAAGCCTATGCCAACGGCTTTATCGGCCACGATGCCTATTCCATCATTCTCAGCCAATACGGCAATCTTCTGGTCGCGTTGGTCGGGCGACCCATCGTCGGGGCGGACGGCAAGCCGATGGCCATCCCAACCGGAGCCGTTAATCCACGCCAGGCCACGCTGTCGGCGCTTGTGGTCGCCTGCATCAGCGGACAGGACCCGACCAGAGCGCCGATTTCCCACAACCCTCTGCTGAACTTGAACTTCTGCAACAAGGTCCTCAACACGGCGCTTGCGACCGCAAGCAGAGGATAGGCATGGGCGCAAAAGACCGCTGCCCGGAGCCTGATGACGCGCCGCCTCAAGACCGCGCTCGGCCATCAAAGCCTCGTTCAAAGCGTGGACACGGTCTTCAGCGCCCCGTCCAGCGCAATTCCGTTTTCGTCCAGGAGTGCCGCCTGACGCAGGCGTTTCATCCAGGCCGCGCCGTCTTCGCGATCTCTAAGCGTCGTCAGCGCCGACATCACCCGGTCGAATTTCGAGAGCCCGCGTGCATGGGTATCGGAATAACCCTTCACCAGCCGGCGATTGTTGATCACTTCCACAGCGAGATCATAGTTCCGCGGGAGCAGCGAGGTTGCCGCGGCGAGCCAGGCTTCGCGATGCTCGGTTTCGCGTGAGTGACGCAACGTGCCGCGGCGGGTGCGGCGCAAGGCTGCAAGCGTGTAGAGCGTCAGGAACCAGAACAGCGTGCCTGTCTGCACTCGGCGGCCCTTGTTGATACGGCGGTCGAGCCAGGCGAAGACCTTCGGGCGGTTTTCGACCCAGAGACCCAGCCGCTTCGGCATGGTCCCGACGACCTCTTCCATGCGTGGATGCATGTATTCGGTCATATAAAGGATCTGGTCCTGCTTCACGCCGACTTCCTTGGCGACGCGGTCGAACCGGGTGCCACGGGTTTTCAGGTCGGCGACGCGGATCACGTCGTCATAAGCCATGGCGACGGCGACGTATTTCGCGGACTGGACGGTGAAAGCATAGTCGTGCTCTTCGCCGCCATTGGCACGGTCGAGTGCATGAAGTTTGCCGACCCGATCGAGATATTCGCTGGCATAGGCCGGATCCTGGAAATCCGTGAGCTTCTTGACGCCTGCAAACAGCAGCGGCCAGGCGACTTCGGGCAATTCGGCGCGCAGGCGGTGCACCAGCCGGTCGAGATCCGGATGGCCGGTGGTTTCAGGCATGACGTCGAAACGCTTCGGCGCCATCGCGACCACTTCGTCGCGCGGCTTGGTTTTCGCCCGCTCATAGGCGGCATTGAAAGCCCTGAGACTGGGCTCGACACCCTTGCCGCCGCCGCGAATGGTCGCCTCGAAGGCCTCCTTCGGGAAGGGCAGCACATCGGCCGCCGCAAGCGCGCCGAATATCGAGGCAGAGATGACGCTACCGTTTTTCGTCGCCAGCGTATCCATGTCGAAGGCGATGGTGCGTTTGGCAGCAAAGTCGGTCGCGCCGACCACCACGGTCGGGTCACCGATGCCGTCGCCCGGCTTTTCCTTTTCGCCGACCGCAAAGGAGCGATGCGTCGAGGCGATCAGCGTGGTCTTGTCCGGCGTCACCAGGCCGCGCAGCACGGAGCGACCAGCCTCCATCAATTCGGCGGCCAGCACGACATCCACATCGCCCGGCGTCGGCATCAGCGAGAAGATCGGCGACACGCCGTCGCGGGCGGGCAGCATCTCGATGTAATAGATCGTCGCGCCGGTGCGCTGGGCAACGCCCGGCACCGAGGTCGACTGCGCCATCCAGCCTTGTTCTTCGGCAAGGCCGACGATCCAGTCGGCCAGCACCCCGCCGCCCTGGCCGCCCATGGCCATGATCGCCAGCGCCAGCGGCTTGTCGGAAGCATGGAGCGTCTTGAGGTTCACGGTCTCGTTCATGGATCAAGCCTCCGCAAAGACGACGCGGCCGGCGGCGCGGCGGGCCTGCAGCCAGCCGATCACAGAGCTACGGAATTTCGAGAGGAACCTGTCCCAGCCGGTCGGATTCATGATCACATCGGCGCGATAGAACGAAGGACAGAGAACGGCAGCCTCGGAAACCTCGCCGCAATTGCCGCAGCCGACGCAGCTATTGTCGATCGCAGCCACCGGATCGTCCTTCAGCGGATCGTCCGTGTGCTTGACGGAAAGCGACGGGCAACCGGAAAGCCGGATGCAGGCGTGATCGCCGGTGCAGACATCCTCGTCCACCCCGAACCGCTCCTTCACCATCCGCTTGCCGTCCTTGACCGCCTGGTTGAACTGCGGCTTCACGCGGCGCTGCTTGTTCAGCATGCATTCGGAAGAGGCGACGATGATCTTTGGGCCCTTCTCCTTGCTCGTCAGCGCTTCCTTCAGCGTATCGCGCATCTTGGCGACGTCATAGGTGCGATCGATCTGGCGCACCCACGTGGCACCGATGCCCTTTACCGCGTTGACGATCGAATTGTTGGTCTTGCGGTTCGGGTTGATAGCCCGTGACGACAGGATGTCCTGGCCGCCGGTCGCCGCCGAATAGAAATTGTCGACGACGAGGATGACGCCGTCCTGTTTGTTGAACACCGCATTGCCGACCGAGGTCGCCAAGCCGTTATGCCAGAAACCGCCATCACCCATGACCGCGATCGAGCGCTTGTCCGCCTCGACGTTGAAGGCGGAAGCGGAAGCCGGGCCGAGACCGTAGCCCATCGTCGTGCCGCCGATATTGAAGGGCGGCAGGATCGAGAACAGGTGACAGCCGATATCAGCCGAGACGTGGTGTTCGCCGAGCTCCTTTTCGACCAGCTTCATGGCCGCAAAGATCGGCCGCTCGGGACAGCCGGTGCAGAAGCCGGCGGGACGCTGCGGCACGACTTCGGCCAGAGCCTTCACCTTCGGGTCGTTGAGGACATCGCTCGGATCCGGCACCGGCGGCTGGTTGCCGAGCAGCAGGCGATCGTACATCTCGATGAAGGTCTTCAGCCCCTTCATCATCACGGGCGCGGTATATTCCCCGCCAAGCGGCAGGATGTCCTTGCCGTGCAGGCGGGTCTGGATATCGCGGCGGCGCATCAGCGTGTGGAGCGACTGCTCGACGTATTCCGGCGCGCCCTCTTCCACCATGATCACGGCCTTCTTGCCGAGACAGAAATCGACCACCTCGTCGTCGATCGTCGGATAGGCGACGTTCATCACATAGATCGGCACCGAGGAATTGCCGTAGACATCGGCCAGGCCCAGCTGCTGCAGGCCGCGCATGACGCCGTTGTAGAGGCCGCCGAGCGTGATGATGCCGATTTCGCCTTCCTCGGGACCGAAATGCTCGTTGAGCTTCTTTTCCTTGATGAAGTTGACGGCAGCCGGCCAGCGGCGCTCGAGCTTGTCCTTGTCCTGCGCAAAGTTTGCCGGCGGCAGGACGATGCGGTTGACGTCGCGGACGGGGTTTTCCAGCGCCTGCCGAAGCGTGAATTTTGGCCGCTGGTTATCCTTGGCGACGAACTGGCCGTGCACGTGACAGGCGCGGATGCGCACTTCCAGCATGACAGGGGTGTTGGAGGCTTCCGAAAGCTGGAAGCCATCTTCCACGGCCTGAACCATCGCCGGCAGGTTGGGACGCGGGTCGAGAAGCCACATCTGCGATTTCATCGCGAACGCATGGCTGCGCTCCTGCATGATCGACGACCCTTCGCCAAAGTCTTCGCCGAGAATGATCAGCGCACCGCCGTTGACCCCGCCGGAAGAAAGGTTGGAAAGCGCGTCGGAGGCGACATTGGTGCCAGCCGTGGATTTCCAGGTCACGGCGCCGCGCACCGGATACATGACCGAGGCCGAGAGCATCGCCGCCGCTGCGGCTTCAGAGGCCGAGGTCTCGAAGTGAACGCCAAGATCCTCCATGATGTCCTTGGCGTCAGCCAATACGTCCATCAGATGCGAGATCGGGGAGCCCTGATAGCCGCCGACATAGGAAACGCCGGATTGCAGCAGCGCCTTGGTGATGGCGAGAATGCCTTCCCCACGAAAAATCTCGCCTTCCCCAAGCTTGAGATCCTCGACTTCGCGCGCAAAAGATCGCTCGGCCATGGCAGTTCCCCTTCGCCTTGTCGGCTTCAATCCACAATCATTTGCAAAAGCATATTTTCGGCACCCGCCACTTGTCAATTCACAAATGCCGACGGAACAGCAAGTACTGCTGGCGTCGAACATCGGGCAGGACAGAGGAGTGAGCAACAGGCATCACAATATATGCTATTGCATATTATTTGATCGACCTCACATGAAAACTGCCGGAGCTGCCGCAAATCCGCTTGACGGGTCGATCAAACGCCATATAGTTTAAACTTAAAATAATGAGCGACTAACGTCAGGAGGACTTGGATATGCGCATCGTCTGTATCGGTGGCGGCCCGGCCGGTCTCTATTTCGCGCTCCTGATGAAGAAGCTGCATCCCGAGCATTCCATTTCTGTCGTCGAACGCAACAAGCCTTACGACACGTTCGGCTGGGGCGTGGTCTTCTCCGACGCCACCATGGTGTCGATGAAGGCGTGGGACCCGGAGAGTGCGGCCGAAATCGAGGACGCCTTCAATCACTGGGACGATATTGAGCTGCTGTTCAAGGGCACGCGCCAGCGCACCTCCGGCCACGGCTTCGTCGGCATCGGCCGCAAGAAGCTCTTGAACATCCTGCAGCGTCGCTGCGAGGCGCTCGGCGTCGAGCTTGTTTTTGAAACCGATTCCAATGGCGATGTCGATTATCCGGATGCGGACCTGATCATTGCATCGGACGGCTTCAACTCGAAGATCCGCAACCGTTATCCGGAGGTCTTCGAACCGGACCTCGTCGTGCGTCCGAACCGCTATATCTGGCTCGGCACCAACAAGCTGTTCGACGCCTTTACCTTCGACTTCCGCAAGACGGATCACGGCTGGTTTCAGGCGCATATCTACAAGTTCGACGACAAGACCTCGACCTTCATCGTCGAAACGACGGAAGAGGCTTACGAAAAGCACGGCCTCGGCCAGATGGACCAACAGAGCTCGATCGATTTCTGCCAGGACCTGTTCTCGGAAGTCCTCGAAGGCTCCGAACTGATGACCAATGCCCGGCATCTGCGCGGCAGCGCCTGGCTCAACTTCAACCGCCTGATCTGCGGCAAGTGGAGCCATTTCAACGGCAATTCGCATGTCGTGCTGATGGGCGACGCCGCCCATACCGCCCATTTCGCGATCGGCTCCGGCACCAAGCTGGCGATCGACGACGCGATCGAGCTCAGCAACCAGTTCAACAAGCTCGGCCATTCCAGGGACAAGATCCCGGAAGTCCTCGAAACCTACGAGGAAATCCGCCGCGTCGACGTCGCCCGCATCCAGAATGCCGCCCGCAACGCCATGGAATGGTTCGAAGTGGTCGGCCAGCGTTACGCCGATACGCTGGAGCCGGAACAGTTCATGTATTCCATGCTGACCCGATCGCAGCGCATCAGCCACGAAAACCTGCGCCTGCGCGATCCCAAATGGCTGGAAGGTTACGAGCGCTGGTTCGCCAGGAAAAACGGTATCGAGGTAACCGGCAACGGCCGCACCCTGCCGCCGATGTTCACGCCCTATTCGCTGCGCGAAACCCATCTGCCGAACCGCATCGTCATGTCGCCGATGGCCATGTACTCCGCCAAGGACGGGCTGCTGGACGATTTCCATCTGGTCCACCTCGGCTCCCGTGCGCTCGGCGGCGCCGGCCTCGTGTTTGGAGAAATGACCTGCGTCTCGCCCGACGCCCGCATCACTCCCGGCTGCCTCGGCCTCTGGAACGAGCAGCAGGCGGCCGCCTGGAAACGCTTCGTCACCTTCGTGCATGACAATTCCGCCGCCAAGGTCGGCATCCAGCTGGGACACGCCGGCCGCAAGGGCTCGACCAAGACCGCCTGGGAAGGCATCGACCAACCGGTCGAAGAAGGTGGCTGGCCGCTGATCTCGGCTTCGGCGCTCCCCTACCTCAAGACCAGCCAGGTTCCGAAGGAAATGGACCGCGCCGACATGGATCGGGTGACGGCAGACCACGTCCGGGCGGCCCGATATGCCGCAGAAGCCGGTGCCGACTGGCTGGAGCTGCACTGCGCCCACGGTTATCTTCTGTCGAGCTTCCTTTCGCCGCTCACCAACATCCGCACAGACGAATACGGCGGCAGCCACGAAAACCGCGCGCGTTATCCGCTGGAAGTCTTCAAGGCGGTCCGCGAAGTCTGGCCGCAAAACAAGCCTATCTCCGTGCGGCTCTCCTGCCATGACTGGTTCGAAGGCGGAAACACGCCGGAAGACGCGGCGATCTACGCACAGATGTTCAAGGATGCCGGTGCCGACCTGATCGACTGCTCGTCCGGCCAGGTATGGAAGGAAGAAAAGCCGGTCTATGGCCGCCTCTTCCAGACGCCCTTCTCCGACAAGATCCGCAACGAAATCGGCATTCCGACCATCGCCGTCGGCGCGATTTCGGAGGCCGATCATGCGAACTCGATCATCGCCGCCGGCCGCGCCGATCTCTGCGCCGTCGCCCGCCCGCATCTTGCCGATCCGGCCTGGGTTCTGCATGAAGCGGCAAAGATCGGCCTGAAGGACATTCCCTGGCCGAAACAGTATTATTCCGGCAAGGCGCAGTACGAAACCAACCTCGCGCGTGCTGCGGCCGCCGTTGCCCCTCCGGCTGTCGGCCCGGCGGCGAAATAAGGATCGCATCATGAGCGAAGCGCCCTCTGCCAGACTTGCCAGTGCCGGACTTGCCAGCCGTCACGCCCTCGTCACCGGCGCAGGCTCGGGTATTGGCGCTGCGATCGCGACGGCGCTGGTGGAAGCCGGCGCGCGGGTGACCCTCGCCGGCCGGCGTGCCGAGCCTCTTGAGGAGCTTGCCGCCGCGCTTGGCAGGAATAAGGTCTGCGTCGCGGACGGTTTCGACGTCACCGACGAGATGGCCATCGACAATGGCCTGAGGACGGCGCGAGCCGCGTTCGGTCCTGTCGATATCCTCGTCAACAATGCCGGCGAGGGCCCGAGCGCGCTCTTCGAAAAGACCTCGCTGGAGATGTGGAACCGGGTCATGTCGGTCGATCTGACCGGCGTGTTCCTGGTGACCCAAGCCGTGCTGCCGGATCTCAAGGCTTTTGGCGCGGGCGCCCGCATCATCAATATCGCCTCGACCGCGGGACTCACCGGTTATGCCTACGTCTCGGCCTACGTGGCCGCCAAACATGGCGTCGTCGGCCTTACCCGTTCCCTGGCGCTGGAGCTTGCGAGGAGCGGCATCACCGTCAATGCCGTCTGCCCTGGCTTTACCGACACGCCGCTGATCGCCCGTTCGATCGAGACGATCATCGCAAAGACCGGACGGACGGAAGAACTGGCGCGACAGGAATTTACCAGGAGCAATCCGCAGGGGCGGCTGGTGAAGCCGGAGGAAGTCGCAGACACGGTTCTGTGGCTGGCATCGCCCGGAGCGGCGTCGATCAACGGACAGGCAATCGCGGTTGCCGGGGGAGAAGTCATGGCAGGCTAATCGGCCTCGGCATGAACCAGGGAACGAAAACCGGGAGATCAGGATGGAACTGGAAAAGGGCATAACCGAGAGCGGCAGCGGATATAACGGCACCAGCTGGAATATCCTCGGCCAGGTCTATTTCCCGAAGGCGGTCTGCGACGACACCTTCGCCTTTGAGACCAATAGCCTGCCGGGACAGTTCGTGCCTGTGCACGTCCACCCGACCCAGGACGAATTCATCCTCGTGCAGGAGGGAGAACTCGATCTGAAGCTCGACGGCCAGTGGGTCAAGGCGAAGGCCGGAGATCTGGTGCGCATGCCGCGCGGCATACCTCACGGTTACTTCAACAAGTCCGACAAGCCGTGCCGGGCACTTTTCTGGGTCTCCCCGGCCCGCAAGCTCCAACAGCTTTTCGAAGAGCTGCACGAAATGACCGACGTGGAGGAGATCGTGAAGGTTTCCGCCGCGCACGAGGTGGATTTCCTGCCACCCTCCGCCAACGACTGAGCCGGGACAGGTCCTGCCGCCCGGAAAGGGACGGTCGATGAAAAGGAGAGGAGACGAACATGAGTGACGTGATGAAGGACATGAAGCGCAGTTTTCGCGACTACCAGCCGAAACATTTCCTCTGGGAAGTGAGCGAAAACGGCCGCGTCGGGACGGTTCGCCTCAATCGTCCGGAGCGCAAAAACCCGCTGACCTTTGAAAGCTATGCGGAATTGCGCGACCTTTTTCGCGATCTCGTCTACGCCTCCGATATCCGCTCGATCGTCCTGACCGGCGCCGGCGGCAATTTCTCCTCCGGCGGCGACGTCTTCGAAATCATCGAGCCGCTGACCCATATGGCGATGCCGGACCTGCTCGCCTTCACCCGCATGACCGGCGATCTCGTCAAGGCAATGAAGAAATGCCCGCAGCCGATCGTGGCTGCGGTCGACGGCATCTGCATGGGCGCCGGCGCGATCCTCGCCATGGCCTCAGACATGCGGCTGGCGACGCCCGAAACCAGGACCGCCTTCCTCTTCACCCGCGTCGGCCTTGCGGGAGCCGACATGGGCGCCTGCGGGATTCTGCCGCGCATCATCGGCCAGGGCCGAGCCGCCGAACTGCTCTTCACCGGCCGTTCGATGAGCGCCGACGAAGGCCATGCCTGGGGCTTCTTCAACGCCCTTCACCCGCAGGACGCGGTCGAGGCAGAGGCCCTCAAGCTCGCCCATTCGCTGGCAGACGGTCCGTGGTTCGCACACACGATGACCAAGACCATGCTGAACCAGGAATGGGCGATGGGCATCGAAGAGATGATCGAAGCCGAAGCCCAGGCGCAGGCGATCTGCATGGCGACCAAGGATTTCCGCCGCGCCTTCGAGGCTTTTGCCGAAAAGCGCAAGCCGGTCTTCGAGGGCGACTGATGGCCAACCACACGACAATCAAAGGACCGGCACGCGATTTCCTCGACTGGCCTTTCTTCGACGACAGCCACAAGGCGCTCGCCGAAAAATTGGATGCCTTCACGGCATCGGGCGCGCTCAGCCATATCGACCATTCGGACACGGACGGGGCCTGCCGCGCGATCGTCAAAGCGCTCGGAACCGCCGGCCTTCTCGACGCCGCGACCGGCGCCGGCGGCAGCCAGCCGGTCGACAGCCGCGCCGCCTGCCTGACCCGCGAAACGCTTGCCTGGCATGACGGCCTTGCCGACTTCGCCTTCGCCATGCAGGGCCTCGGCACCGGCGCGATCGGCCTTTCCGGTTCCGAGGAGCTTCGCCGAACGGTCCTGCCGAAAGCGCAGTCCGGCGAATGGATTTCCGCCTTCGCGCTGTCGGAAAAGGAAGCAGGTTCGGATGTCGCCGCCATGGCCTGCGCTGCCCGAAAGGACGGCGACCACTATATCCTCGACGGCGAAAAGACCTGGATCTCCAACGGCGGCATCGCCGATGTCTACACCGTTTTTGTTCGCACCGGCGAGGCACCCGGCACGCGCGGCATTTCCGCTTTCGTCGTTTTCGCCGACGATCCGGGCTTCTCGATCGCCGAGCGCATCGATGTGATCGCCCCGCATCCGCTGGCGACGATCCGCTTCGAAACCTGCCGCATCCCGGCTTCGCGGCTGCTGGGGGCACCGGGCGAAGGCTTCAAGATCGCCATGCGGACCCTGGACATTTTCCGGGCCTCCGTCGCCGCAGCCGCTCTCGGTTTCGCCAAGCGGGCGCTGGATGAGGCGCTCGCCTATGCCAAGGCGCGGCCGATGTTCGGCAATCACCTGTCCGATCTGCAACTGACGCAAGCCGCCTTCGGGGACATGGCGGCCCAGATCGATGCCGGCGCGCTCCTCACCTACCGGGCCGCCTGGCGCCGCGACGTGCAGGGCCTGCCGACCACCAAGGAGGCCGCCATGGCCAAGATGGTCGCGACGGAGAACGCCCAAAGCGTCATCGACCGGGCGGTTCAGATCTTTGGCGGCCGCGGCGTGAAGAGCGGCGAGATCACCGAGAGCCTCTACCGGGAAATCCGGGCGCTGCGCATCTATGAAGGCGCGACCGAGGTCCAGAAGCTCATCATCGCCCGTGAACTGTTGAAGGCGTGAGGGCGACCATGGCTTACACGACATCCCGCCGATTGAATTTTGGAGATTGCGATCCGTCCGGCATCGCCTATTTCCCCTCCTATCTGAACATCATGGTCGGCGTTTGCGAGGAATTTTTCGGCGCGATCGGCTCGCCCTGGCCGGACATGATCAACCACCGCAAGATCGGTGTGCCGACCGTGACGCTGGACGTCGCATTCAAGAGCCCTGGCTACCACGGCGATATGATGGATTTCACCATCAAGGTCCTGGCGATCGGCAACAGTTCCGCAGATCTCGAATACGAGGTGCGGGCCGGCGACCGGCTGCTCTGGACCGCCGGGCAGCGGCTGGTCGCCACCTCGAACGAAACCCACAAGGCCCTACCCTGGCCCGACGATATGCGCTCGGCGCTGACACAGCATTTGGAGAAGAATGATGCACACCATCCTGCAGCCTGAAGGCTGGGCAAAACCGATCGGTTACGCCAACGGCGTCGCCGCCACCGGCCGCCAGGTCTTCGTCGGCGGGCAGATAGGCTGGAACGGCCAATGCCAGTTCGAAACCGATGATTTTGTCGGTCAGGTCAAGCAGACGCTGCAGAACGTCGTCGCCGTGCTGGCCGAGGCCGGCGCCGGACCCGAGCACATCACCACCATGACCTGGTATTTCACCGACAAGGCCGAATATCTGGGCAACCTCAAGGGCATCGGCCAGGTCTATCGCGAGATCATCGGCAAGCACTTTCCGGCCATGGCCGCCATGCAGGTGGTGGCGCTGGTGGAAGACCGCGCCAAGATCGAAATCCAGGCGACCGCCGTCATTCCGGCCTGAGGCAATCATGAACGAGACGATCGAATTTTCCGCCACGGTATCAACCATGACCCGCGACGGAGTTCTGGTCGTGACGATCGACAATCCGCCGGTCAACGCCACCTCCGTCGATGTCCGTAGCGGGCTTGAGAAAGCGCTCGCCCATGCCGAAACGGCCGCCGATGTAACCGGTGTCGTCGTCACCGGCGCCGGAAAGACGTTCATCGGCGGCGCCGACATCAAGGAATTCGGCAAGCCTGCCATGGAGCCGACCTTGCCTGATGTCATCGAGACGATCGAAGGCCTGTCGAAGCCGGTCGTCGCAGCGCTCAATGGCGCAGCGCTCGGCGGCGGTCTCGAAGTGGCACTCGCCTGCCAGTATCGCATCGCCTCGCCGGCTGCACAGGTCGGCCTGCCGGAAGTCAAACTCGGCATCGTGCCGGGCGCGGGCGGAACGCAACGCCTGCCGCGCCTGATCGGCATTTTGGCAGCACTCGACCTCATCACCTCCGGACGTTCGGTGAAGGCCGAGGAAGCCGTGACACTCGGGATCATCGACGAGGTAGCCGCGGGCGATCTCATCGAGGCCGCAATATCCGCGGCATTTGCGCTGGCTGGCAAACCTCTCCGCCGCACGGGTGAGTTGAATGTCGCGGCCGCCGATCCGGCCGAAATCGAAAAAGTCTCGGCCAAGATCCTCGCCAGGGCGCGCGGCCAGAAGGCACCCGCGGAAGCGGTCCGGCTTGTCACCTCGTCCAATCGCCCGCTCGCCGAAGGCCTGGCGGACGAACGTGCCACCTTCCTCACACTCCGCGACAGCCGCGAGTCGGCGGCCCTTCGCCATGTCTTCTTCGCCGAACGGGAATCTTCCAAGGTCGTGGGTCTGGAAGGCGTCGAACCTCGCCCCGTCGAGACCATCGGCATCTGCGGCCTTGGCCTGATGGGCAGCGGCATCGCCGTCGCCGCTCTTGGCGCCGGTTATTCGGTGATCGGCCTCGATCAAACGTCGGAAGCCGCTGAAAAGGGCCGCCAGCGCATCATCGGCCTGCTGGAGCGCAATGTCGCCGCAGGCCGCCTCGACCAGGCCGGCTTCGAAGCGCAGAAGGCGCGGCTTTCCGTGACCGCGGATGATGCCGATCTCGCCCCTTGCGATCTCGTCGTCGAAGCCGTGTTCGACGATCTCACGGTCAAGACCGATCTCTTCCAGCGTCTCGACGAAGTCGTCCGCCCGGATGCCGTGCTGGCGACCAACACCAGCTACCTGAACCCGGATGAGATCGCCGCCGCGACCGCCCACCCGGAACGGGTGCTTGGCCTGCATTTCTTTTCGCCCGCCCATGTGATGCGCCTCCTGGAAGTCGTACGTTGCTCCAAGACCGCGCCGGACGTGCTGGCAACAGGGCTGGCGGTCGCCAGGAAATTGCGCAAGCTGCCGGTCGTCACCGGCGTCACCGAAGGCTTCATCGGCAACCGCATCTTTTCCGCCTATCGCCGCGAAGCCGAACTCCTGCTGGAAGACGGCGCCTTGCCGCACGAGGTCGACGCTGCGCTGGAAGACTACGGTTTTCCCATGGGCCTCTTCGCCGTCTATGACATGGCCGGCCTCGAAATCGCCTGGGCGCGCCGTAAACGGCAGGCGACGACCCGCGATCCCTCGGCACGCTACGTCGAGATTGCCGATACGCTGTGCGAGGCGGGTCGCCTGGGCCAGAAAACCGGCCGCGGCTGGTACGCTTATCCGGAGGGCAAGCGCACCATCGACCCGGAGGTCACCGCAATCATAGAAGCAGCTCGGGCCAAAAAGGGCATCACCCCACGCGCATTCTCCATGAGGGAGATTGTCGAAAGGATGCTTGCCGCGATGGCTCTCGAAGGCGAGGCATTGCTGACGGAAGGGATCGCCGCGCGCGCCAGCGATATCGACCTGGTGATGATCAATGGCTACGGCTTCCCGGCTTATAAGGGCGGCCCAATGTTTGCCAGGACTTGAGCGCTGCAAGGTGTCGCTCAAGTGCTAACAGGCGGAAATATATGAAATATTTCGATCCGCTAAAGGCTGCGGAAACGCTTCCGTGTGCCCGTGTTTTGCCCATCCAAAAGAGTTACGCTCATTTGATCAAACATGCTTGCATGTTTCCCTAATTCGCCTATTGTTTGCCCAAGCCTCGCAAGTAGGCATCTCCAAACAACGACAGGGAACGCTGCATGCTCGCACTTCCAGAGCTCACTCCGTCGAGATATTTTAACCATAAAATATCTTCTGCATCGTTGTCCCGTATTCCGACTGTCTCGTGGCGCGCTTAGGAGATCATGATGCCTTTCCCGTTTTCTGCATTCAAACGCAAGATGCTGCTGGGTACCATCGCCGCAGCCGCGATTGCCGCCCCGCTTGGAAGCATGGCCCAGGCGGCGGACTTCAAGTTCGCCGGTCCGCTCGATGCCTATACGCTCGATCCCCATGCGGTTTCGAACACGCTGATCTTCGCTGTTCTTGCCAATGTCTACGAACCGCTTGTGCGCCGTAACGCGGAGCAGAAGATCGAACCGGCACTGGCAACCGAATGGAAGCAGACGGACGGCACGACCTGGGAATTCAATCTCCGCAAGGACGTGAAATTTTCGAACGGGAATCCCTTTACCGCCGATGACGTCATCTTCTCGCTGACCCGCGGCCAGGCCGGCGGCATCAAGGCAAACCTCAATTCGATCGCCTCGGTCGAGAAGGTCGACGACCACAAGATTCGCATCAAGACGCGCGCCATCAACCCGATCTTGCCGAACCAGATCACCAACTGGTACATCATGGACAAGGAATGGGCCGAGGCGAACAACACGGTTCAGCCGGGTGCCGCCAACAACGCCACCGAGACCTTTGCCAACCGCAATGCCATGGGCACCGGTCCCTACGTCATCAAGGAGCGGGATCCGGGCGTGAAGACGGTCTTTGCGCCGAACCCGGGCTGGTGGGACAAGAAGACCGGCAATGTCGACAACGCGACGTTCTTCGTGATCCCCAACCCGTCGACCCGCGTCTCCGCCCTCATCTCCGGCGAAGTCGACATGATCGATGGCGTGCCGCCGCAGGATGCCGAGCGCATCGAGAACGATCCGAAACTGCACATGCAGGCGGGTCCCGACCTTCGCACCATCTACATCCAGCCCGACGTCGCCCGCGACAACCTGATCTTCGGCAGCGAAAAGACCAAGAACCCCTTCAAGGACCTGAAGGTCCGCCAGGCCATGGAACTGGCGATCGATACCGGCGCGATCCAGAAGCGCATCATGCGCAACTTCTCTGTCCCGGTCGGCCTGCCGATCGGCAAGGAAGTCAACGGTTTCGACGCCGCCCTCGGCGCGCTGGTAAAGCCCGACGTCGACAAGGCCAAGGCGTTGATGAAGGAAGCCGGCTACGAAAACGGCTTCTCCGTCACGCTCGATTGCACCAGCGACCGTTTCATGAACGACGAAGCGACCTGCCTTGCGGTCGCCGCCTCGCTCGCCCGCATCAATATCAAGGTCGATCCGCGCGCCCAACCGACCGCCAAGTGGGCGACCCAGGTCAACCCGCCGGAATACAATACCAGCATGGCGATGCTCGGTTATTCGCCGGCCACCTATGACGCACACATCTTCCTGACCTCGATCGCCGCCACCCGCGATCCCAAGAGCGGCCTCGGCGCCTTCAACATCGGCGGCTACTCCAATCCGGAGGTCGACAAGCTGATCGACCTGATCGGCAAGGAAACCGACCAGGCCAAGCGCACCGGCTATATCACCCAGGCCTTCAAGCTCATGAAGGCTGACGTCGCCTTCATTCCGCTCCACCAGTTGAACATTCTCTGGGGCGTCAAGGACAACGTCACCGTCGTCCAGCCGGCCGACCTTGCCTATCCGCTGCGTTATTTCACGGTGAAGTAATGACCATTGCATCCGATATAACGAGGCAGCTTGCCAGCCTCGTGTCTTATCCCACGGTCAGCGCCGTTTCCAATCTCGACCTGCTCGAATACGTCGAAGCCCAGACCACCCCTTTCGGCGGGCGCGTCCGGCGCTTTGCCAACCCCGAGGGCGACAAGGCAAACGCGCTGATCACGATCGGCCCGGAAGCGCCCGGCGGCATCATCTTCAGCGGCCATACGGATGTGGTGCCGACCGAAGGTCAGGCCTGGACCGGCGATCCCTGGACGCTCAGGGAAGCGAACGGCCGCCTGATCGGTCGCGGCGCCACCGACATGAAGGGCTTTCTCGCCTGCTGCCTGGCAGCCGCGCCGGGCATTGCCGCCAAGAACCTCAAGAAGCCCATCCACCTCGCCTTTTCCTATGACGAGGAGGTCGGCTGCACCGGCGTCGGCTCGATGGCCGAATGGGTGGGCCAGAGCGACCTGAAGCCGCGGCTTGCGGTCATCGGCGAAGCCACCAGCATGGACATGATCGCAGCCCACAAGGGCGGCCTGATCGGCTGGTGCCGCATCAAGGGCAAGCCCGGCCATTCCTCGCAACCGGACCGCTATGTCAACGCAGTCATGGTCGCCGGCGACATGATCGCCGAAATCAACCGCATCCGCGAGGACATGCGCAACGGCCCGCAATTCGAAGGATTGGATCCGCCCTATTCGACCACCCAGGTCACCGTCATCAGGGGCGGCCTGCACGGCAATATCGTCTCGGAAAACTGCGAGTTCTTCTGGGAAATGCGCCTCATCCCGGGTCAAAATACCTATGAGGTTCTGGACCACATGAAGCGTTTTGCGGCCGAAAGGCTCGAACCGGCCATGAAGGCGATCGATCCGTCCTGCGGCATCGTCTTCGACGTTCAGGCCAGTATCCCGGGCCTTAAACCCAATAACGATCCGACGCTCGATGCGGAACTGTTGGCGCTTCTCGGCCGCACCGAACCCCGCTATGTTTCTTATGGCACCGAAGCGGGCATCTTCCAGATCGCCGGCGTCCCCTCGGTCGTCATCGGTCCGGGCGATATCGCCGACGCCCATCAGCCGGATGAATCGGTTGCGATTTCCGAGCTCGAGAAATGCGCCGTCTTCCTCGACCAGCTCGGGGATAGCTGCTGCTAAGGAATTTGCCGTGCTGAATTATGCCGCGTCACGGATCGTGCAGACGATCATCGTCCTGCTGGTGATCAGCTTCATCGCCTTCCTGCTGGTCGCCAATATCGGCGACCCGCTGGCGGCCCTCCTCTCCGCCGATGCGACCGTCAACGAGCGGCTGGAACTGATCGCCAAACTCGGCCTCGACCAGCCCCTCTGGACGCGCTTCCTGCATTTCATCGGCAACATGCTGCAGGGCGATTTCGGCTTTTCCTATCGCACCCAGGACCCGGTCGCCAACCTGATCGCCGAACGCCTGCCCGCGACGGTCGAGCTCGCCTTCGTCAGCGTGCTGATCACCATCGTAGTGGGAGTGCCGGCCGGTATCTATTGCGGCGTCAACCCGAATTCGCTGTTCGGCCGCTTCATCATGCTGATCTCGACGGCCGGCATCACGCTTCCGAACTTCGTCGTGGGCATCCTGCTGATCGCGGTGTTTTCCGTCCAGCTCGGCCTGCTCCCGTCGTTCGGGCGCGGCACCGTGGTCGATCTCGGCTTCTGGAAGACCGGGCTTCTCACCGTCTCCGGCTGGCGGGCGATCCTCCTGCCGGCAGCCACCCTTTCCACCTTCCAGGTCGCCTTCATCATCCGCATGCTGCGCACCCAGCTGATGGAGGTCGGCCAGAGCGAACATATCCGCTTTGCCCGTGCCCGCGGCCTGTCGGAAGCGCGCATCTGGTATGTCTATGCGATCAAGAACACGCTGCTGCCGGTCATCACCATGCTCGGCCTGCAGCTCGGCAATATCATCGCCTTCTCGGTGGTCACCGAAAACGTCTTCGCCTGGCCGGGCCTCGGCTCACTCTTCCTGCAATCGATCCAGGGCGCCGACATTCCGGTCATCGCCATCTATCTCATCTTCGTCGGGCTGGTCTTCATGGTCATCAATCTGATCGTCGAACTGCTTTATCCGCTGATCGACGCCCGCGTGTTGAGGAGGCAATCATGACGCCAGTCGTCAACATCCCGGCAGCCGGCCCGGCTCGCCGCAGCAGAGGCGCCAAGCTTCTACGCGCCATGGGCAAGGCGCCGGGCGCCACGTTGTGTGCGATGGTGATCTTCGCGCTGCTGGTCTACGCCTTCGTCGTGCCGCTGTTCTCGCTGAACCCGTTCGAATTCTCCGGCATGTCGGTGCTGGACAGTTTCATTCCGCCGGTATGGATGACAGACGGGTCAGCTGATTTCCCGCTCGGCACCGACGACCAGGGCCGCAACCTGATCACGGCGATGGCCTATGGCATGCGCACTTCGATCATCGTCGGCTTCCTGTCGGTCACCATCGGCCTCGTCCTCGGCGGCAGCCTTGGCCTGATCGCCGGTTTCGTCGGCGGCAAGGTGGATGCCTTCATCATGCGCGTCGCGGACGTGCAGCTTGCCTATCCGGCCCTGCTACTGGCGATGATCATCGACGGTGCGGCCCGGGCAGCCCTCGGCACCGAGCGCAGCGTCGGCACCGCGATCGCGATCGTCGTGATGTCGATCGGCATCGCATTCTGGGTCCAGTATGCCCGCACCATCCGCTCCTCCGTGATGATCGAGCGCGACCAGGACTATGTCTCCGCCGCCCGCATCACCGGCCGCAGCAATGTCGCGATCATCGTCCTGCATATCCTGCCGAACGTCATGGCCCCGGTTCTGGTCATCGCCACCATCAATCTCGGCATCGCCATCATCACCGAGGCGACCTTGAGCTTCCTCGGCATCGGCATTCCGGTCACCTCGCCATCGCTCGGCACGTTGATCCGCAACGGCAACAATTTCCTCCAGTCGGGCGAATGGTGGATTTCGGTCTGGCCCTGCCTGATCCTCGTGCTCTTCGTCGTTTCGGTGAACATTCTCGGCGACCATCTGCGCGACGTCTACAATCCGCGCCTGCGGGGCCGCTCATGATCAACGTAGCCACTCCCCTCCTCGACGTCCGCGACCTCACCGTCACCATCAATCGCGATGGGCGACTGGTCACCGCGCTCGACAAGGTCTCCTTTTTCGTCAATCCCGGCGAAGTGCTCGGCATCGTCGGAGAATCCGGCGCCGGCAAGTCGATCACCGGCGCTGCGATCATCGATCTTCTCGTACCGCCGCTGAAACGCACCGGCGGCACCATCACCCTTGCCGGCACCCGTCTCGACCAGCTTTCCCCAAAGGCGATGCGCGGCGTGCGCGGCGGCCGGATCGGGTTCGTCTTCCAGGATCCGATGACCAGCCTCAACCCGGTGATCACGATCGGCCAGCAGCTCTGCGACACCATCCAGGCGCATCTGAAGCTTGGCGGCAACCAGACGAAAAAGAGGGCACTCGACTGGCTCGACCGCGTCGGCCTGCCCAATCCGGACGTCCAGTTCAAGCGTTTCCCTCACCAGCTTTCCGGTGGCATGCGGCAGCGCGTGGTGATCGCCCTGGCACTCTGCGCCGACCCCGTGCTGGTCATCGCCGACGAGCCGACCACGGCCCTCGACGTCTCCGTGCAGGCGCATATCCTCGAACTGCTGCGCGACCTGCATCGCGAAAGCAATGTCAGCATGATGCTGATCACCCACGACCTTGGCGTCATCGCCAAGATGGCCGATCGCGTCGCGGTGCTTTATGCCGGTCGCGTCGCCGAGATCGGTCCGGTCGGCGAGCTCTTCAATGCCCCGAAACATCCCTATACGCGCGGCCTGATCCGCGCGACGCCGATGCCGTCTGCCACCGGCGAGATGCGGCTCGACCAGATCCCCGGCGCCATGCCGGGACTTGGTGCGGTCCCACCCGGCTGCGCCTTCAACCCGCGCTGTTTCAGGGCGGAGGGTGACTGTCGCGCGACAATCCCGCCGCTCTATCGCCAGGAAAGCTCCGCCTTTTCCTGTTTCCATCCGCTGGAAAGGGTGCCCGCATGAGCGCTTCCGATTTCCTCGTCCTCAATCGCGTCAGCAAGGTCTACCGCCGCAACCAGAGCCTTATCGAACGGCTGAAGAAGAGCGAGAGTGGCGGCACCAAGGCCGTCAGCGATGTCAGCCTCACCGTCCGCCATGGCGAGACCATGGGCCTGGTCGGCGAAAGCGGCTGCGGCAAGTCCACGCTGGCGCGCCTCGTCTCCGGCCTGATGCCGCCCACATCCGGCGAGATCAGCTTTCCGCCGAATGCATCCGGCAACAAGCCGCGCCTGCAGATGATCTTCCAGGACCCCTATTCCTCGCTCAATGGTCGCTGGACGATCGAGGACATCATCGCCGAGCCTATCCGCGTCCATAAGCTCCGCCAGGGCCGCGCCGCAATCCGCGCCCGCGTCGACGAACTGCTGGTCCAGGTCGGCCTTTCCGCAGCGGATGCCGAAAAATACCCGCAGGAATTTTCCGGAGGGCAGCGGCAGCGCATCTGCATCGCCCGGGCGCTCGCCGGAGAACCGGACTTCCTGGTTCTCGACGAACCGACTTCGGCGCTCGACGTCTCGGTGCAGGCCCAGATCCTCAATCTGCTGCGCGACCTGCAGAAGAACCTCCATCTCACCAGCCTGTTCATCACTCACAATCTTTCGGTCGTGCGCATCATGGCCGACCGGATCGGCGTCATGTATCTCGGCGAGTTGGTGGAGGAGGCGACGTCTGAAGAGCTGTTCCGCAAGCCGCGCCATCCCTATACGCGCCTGCTGATCGATGCCGCACCGGACATGGATACCAGCGACCGCTCGCTGCATCCAATCGCCGGCGAGCTCCCGAACCCGGCCTTCCCGCCCGCCGGCTGCCGTTTCCACACCCGCTGTCCGTTCGCGCAGGAGATCTGCCGCAACACCTCGCCGCCGCAGAAGGTGACCGAGAGCGGCGGCATGTTCCGCTGTCATTTCGATCTTGATCTGTCGAACGCGACGGTCTTTCCGCCAGCCGCACAGGTCAAGATGGCCTGAATTTCAAGGATGCCCCATGACGACCGTCTCCCGCCAAGCAACGATAGACAACGCCGTCGGTTATCTCGATGACGGTTCCTTCGAAGAAACCTTGCGCCGGCGCGTGGCGATCCCGTCCGCCAGCCGCGTCGCCGCCAACAAGCCGGATCTCTGGCGTTATGTCACCGAGGACATGCACCCCTTTTTCGAGCGGCTCGGCTTCACCACCAAAATCTACGAGAACGATACGGCACCTGGCCCGTTTCTGCTTGCCGAACGCATCGAAGACCTGAACTTCACCACCGTCCTGCAATACGGCCACGGCGATGTCGTCGCAGGTCTCCACGGCCAATGGGAGACAGGCCTCTCGCCCTTCGAGATGACCGAAAGGAACGGCGCCTGGTATGGCCGCGGCACGGCCGACAACAAGGGCCAGCATGCCGTGAACCTCGCCGCCGTCGAAGCGCTGCTCGCGACAAAGGGTTCGCTCGGCTTCAACCTCAAATACCTGATCGAGATGGGCGAGGAATCCGGATCGCTGGGGCTGGAGGAAATGTGCGCCGCGCATCGGGACGAGCTGAAGGCGGACGTCTTCATCGCCTCGGACGGCCCGCGCCTCGCGCTCGACCGCCCGACCATCTTCCTCGGCGCCCGCGGCGGCATGTCCTTCCACCTGGAGATCGATGCCCGCGAAAGTTTTCAGCATTCCGGCAACTGGGGCGGCCTCCTCTCCAATCCCGGCATCGAACTCTGCCACGCGATCACCGCGCTGGTCGGTCGCACCGGCCAGATCAAGGTGCCCGAGATGACGCCGGGGTCGATCCCGGAAAACGTCCGTGCAGCACTGAAGCACTGCCACATCACGCCCGCGGCCGGCGATCCGCCGATCGAGCCCTGGTGGGGCGAGCCCGGCCTGACGCCGGAGGAGAAGGTGTTTGCCTGGAGTTCCTTCGAGGTGATGGAGATGGAATGCGGCAACCTCGCCCAGCCGCTCTATGCCATCCCGCCGAAAGCCCGCGCCCGCATGCAGCTTCGCTTCCCGGTCGGCGTCGATCCGGATGCGGTCGTCCCGGCCGTCCGCAAAGCGCTGAAGGATGCAGGTTACGACCGCGTCGTGGTCAAGGATCCGACGGACGCGATTTTCCCCGCCAGCCGTCTCGATCCGGATCATCCATGGGTCAGACGCGTTGCCGCTTCGATTGAAAAAACCGTCGGCGCGCCACCGGCGATCCTGCCTAATCTCGGCGGCTCGCTGCCGAACAACATTTTTTCGGATCTGCTCGGCCTCCCAACCATCTGGATCCCGCATTCCTACCCGGGCTGCCTGCAGCACGCGCCGAACGAACACCTGCCGATCTCGATCGTCCGCGAAGGGCTGGCTATGATGGCCGGGCTCTATTGGGATATCGGCGAGACTGCGGCGTGATCTTCAGCTTCGGCGTCAGGGCCTGCGCACGGCGCCGCTCGCTATGACAGGACCGGTTGCTACGCCGGTCGGCGAGCCGCCGAGCGGTTCGAGGCTGACGGCAAGCGTCGCGCCCTCGGTCAGATTGCGACGCAGATCGGCAGGTATCACGAGCTCTCCTGTCTGATCCGGCTCGAAGACGCCGAGAGATAGTGTTTTGCCGCTTTCGGGCACCAGCCAGAGCTCCAGCGACTTCTCTTCGCGCCCGCCGGCCGCGACCGGCACGATCCGCAAACGCCCGTTTCCGGTATCGTAGGAGGCAAGCAGGTTGATCTGGCTATCGGTCGAGGATAATTCCGCCACCAGCGGCGCAGATCCCTGCGGACGTGGGATCACGCCCGATGCATAGACGACGGCAGCCACCGCAACCGCCGTCGTGGCAAATGAGAGCCGTCGCCAGAACAGCGCGGAATTCCACAGACCCCATGAGGATGGGGCAACCCGGGCGGGCCCGAAGAGCCGCGTTTCGATCCGGCCGAAAATCGCCTGGCTCGGCGCCACGTCCTCATAGTCGTCGTTGAATGAGGCGAGGTCCGCCTGCCACCGTTCGACGATCCGGGCAAAAGCGCGGTCATTGGCGATGCGCTGCTCCACGGCGCGGCGGGCCTCGAGCGACAGGACGCCGAGCACATACTCGCCGGCCAGGATCTCGTCCTGCGGCCGCCTGCCCTGACTTTGTTCGCCCGACGTCATCGCTCCATGCACTCTCTCAATTTCAGAAGGCTCCGGCGCAGCCACGTGCGCACCGTATTCAACGGCACCTTCAATTCTTCCGCCAGTTCAAGATAACTCAAACCTTCCACATAGGCACGTCGAACCGCACGCGCATGCGCAGAGTCGAGCTCCTCCATGCACCTGTCGATGCGACGGCCTTCATCCGCATTGGCCACCTGCTGTTCGGGGTCGAGCGTGCCGTCGTCGGCAAGGTCGTAAGCATCGTCAAGGTCCTCTGTCACAGGCTTCCTGGCCCGGAGGATGTCGATCGCGTGGTTGCGCGCGATCGCCGCCAACCAGGCAAGGGGCGAACCGGTATCCACGGCAAAAGTCCTGGAGCGCTGCCATATCCTGACATAGATTTCCTGGAGCGCTTCTTCCGCGTCGGCCCTGTCTTTCAAGATACGCAGACAGATCGAAAATAGTTTCGGGCTCGTCGCATTATACAACGACGCGAACGCTTTGCGATCACCCATCGCCACGCGATTGACCAGAGCCGCGATCTCATTGCTTTGCATTCGGAAAAAACCTCGCCGTCCCCATCTATAGAGAACGCTGATCGCAAAAAACAAGGCGCCGTCTTCGCAAAACCCGCAGCAGGGTCTTTAATCTCCTCGCAGCCGATATCCCGCGCTGCCTTTGCCTCGTCGGGATCACTGCTGCTCGCCGGGGCATCAGGCGGCGTCGAGGGCCGGCACCGCCCGTTGAGCCTTCGGAAAAGGCTTGAAGGTCAAGGCGATCAGGAAGGCGCCGATGCCGATCCCCCAGGAGCCGACATAGAGCCAGGTGTAGCTCGCGAGCGTGTCGTAGATCAGTCCTCCGGCCAGAGGGCCGGTCGCCATGCCCAGACCGCCGGCCATTGCCGTTCCGCCGATCACGGTGCCCATCATCCGCATCGGGAAATTCTCACGGGCGATCACCGCGTAAAGCGGCATGACGCCGGCGTAGATGAAGCCGAACAGGGCAGCGACCGTATAAAACGATCCGAGCCCCTGCGCGAAAACATAGGCCAGCGCCCCGAAAGCCTGGACCAGCAGGCCGAGAACGAGAACCTGCTTGGCGCCGAAACGGTCTCCAAGGATGCCGAAGACGATACGCCCGCCCATGCCCGCCAGTCCTTCGATGCTATAGATCGAAACGGCCGCTATCATCGGAATGCCGCAGGTCACCGCATAGCTCACGGTGTGGAAGATCGGGCCTGAATGGGTGGCGCAGCAGAAGAAATTGGTAAGCAGCAGGATGATGAACTGGGGCGATCTCAACACCTGCGCCGTCGACATGGACGGCTGAAGTTCGCCGTCGGCGGGGGCAGCGGCATCGCTTTCTTTCGGAGCCGGGGCACGCCGGACGAGGAAAGAAACCGGGATCATCACGACGGCCACGAGTATGGCGATGATCTGCAGCGATGTTCTCCAGTCGTAGATCGACACGAGCCACGCCGCGAAGGGCGACATGGTCATCGGCGCCATGCCCATGCCGGCTGAAACCAGCGAGACCGCGAGGCTTCGATGCGTGTCGAACCAGCCGGTGACGCAGGCCATCATCGGTGCGAAGATTGCCGCGATCGCGGTGCCGACGGCAAGCCCGAAGATGAGCTGGAAGGCCACCAGCGATGTCGTCAGGCTTGCCGACGCAAGACTGGCGGCAAGCAGGACCGAGCCGGCAAAAACGATGGGACGCGGCCCCCACCGATCGAACAGGCTGCCCCATGCGATGCTGGCGAATGCCATCGCGACAAAACCTATGGTCATCGCACTCGAGACGCCGGTGACCGACCATCCGGTGTCGCGCGCGATGGGCAGGAGGAAAACGGGCAGGGAAAACATCGCTCCGATAGCGAGGCAGCCAAGCAGGCCGCCAGCCGCCACGATTACCCATCGATATTGAATATTGGTCATCTTCGTCTCCATTTTTGGGTGTCCGGCAGCAAGCCACGCGGCAATGCTGTCGCCTGCGCGCGGCCGTGAAATGCCGGTATGTCAGAAGGTTAGTTGCCTGGGCCGGATCGACTGTCGTCGGCTCCGGCTCCTGTCGAGACGGGCCAAAGGCTGCCTCAATACTGGTCGTGCCGGCGCAGCCACGCCATCGGGAACCGGAATTCGTCCTCATCGCGGCCCTTCGGCACGAGATCCAGAAAATGGTAGGCGCCGTTGAGCATGTCGACGCCGCGCGAGTAACAGGAATAGGTGTGGAACACCTCGCCGCTCTCATCCCGGTAGAAGACGCTGATGCCCACTTCTTCGGAAGCGTTGCTCGGCTGGACCTTGTAATTGTAATAGGCCACGCCCTTGGGGAGATCTTCCGGCCTCACCGACACCTGATAGTCGAAATTGAAATCGCTGCCATGTGAAGAGAACCACGGGAAGTTCCAACCCATGCGTTTCTTGTAGGCGTCGAGCTTGGCAAGCGGAGCCCGCGAAATGGCGACGAAGGTCACGTCGCGATGGTTGAGATGAACCGGGATGCCGTTGAAATTATCGGCCCAGAACGAACATGACTTGCATGCCTCCTGCCAATCGGGGCCGAACATGAAATGATAGACGATCAGTTGCGAACGGCCGTCGAAAAGATCCGCCAGCGAAAGCTCGCCATCCGGTCCCTCGAACTGATAGGGTTTTTCGACCCTTTCCCAGGGCATCGCCATCCGGCGGCGGGTCAGCGCATCCCGTTGACGCGTGAATTCCTTCTCCGCAGCGAGCAGATCAAGGCGAGCCTTCAACCATTCTTCCGGCGAAACGACTTGATTTTGCATATCAACCTCCTGTTTGTTGGAATGCAGCTTGATGGTCGAGGGATAGACTAGGGCCGGATATCGAATGGTGAGAGTGACAAGTGTGACGGGATTCCGATGGACTCGCTGATCACCGCCGCGGCGCGTGCGCTCGCCTCGGGTGATCCCCTTGGCGCATTGAAACGGGTGGCCCTGCGCGACGACGCGGCTGCGCTCGCCCTCCGAGGCATCGCCATGGCGCAGCTCGGCGATCTCGTCCGCGCAAAGGCCCTGCTCAAGCGTGCCACTCGTGCGTTCGGCCCCAAGGAGACGATGGCGCGCGCAAGATGTGTCGTCGCAGAGGCGGAGATCGCGCTCGTCTCCCGCGATCTTGCCTGGCCGGTAAAGGCCCTCGACGCCGCACGGGCAACACTCGAAGCGCATGGTGACAGGGTAAACGCCGCACATGCGTTCACTCTGGAGGTCCGGCGCCTGCTGCTGATCGGCCGCCTCGACGAGGCCGAGCTTAGGCTCGCCGCCTTCGACCCACCTCCGCTTCCGCCCGCATCGAGAGCTGCGTATGAACTGGTCGTCGCAGGCGTCGCGCTCCGGCGCTTGCGGATAAAGGCGGCCCGCGCCGCGCTCGCGCGCGCAGGGCAGGCAGCGCGGGAAGCCGACATTCCCCCGCTGACCGCAGAGGTCGAAAGCGCGGCGCTTGTCCTGGAAACGCCTGCGGCGCGGCTGGTGGCGCGGGGGATCGAACGTCCGATCCTGCTGGAGGAAGTCGAAACGGTCCTCGCCTCGGGCGCGCTCGTGGTGGATGCATGCCGCAACGTCGTGCGGATCGGCGACACGCAGGTAGCGCTCTCGTCGCGGCCGATATTGTTCGCGCTTGCCCGCGCCCTGGGTGAGGCCTGGCCGGGCGACGTGCCGAGAACCACGCTGCTCTACCGCACCTTTCGAGCCAGGCACGCGGATGAATCGCATCGCGCCCGGCTGCGGGTGGAAATTGGCCGGCTGCGCCTCGAGCTTCAGACGCTGGCGAATGTCACTGCGACGAAGAGAGGTTTTGCGCTGTCGCCGCTTGGAGATGGAGCAGTCGTCGTACTGGCGCCGCCTGTGGACGAGCAGCATGCGGCGGTGCTCGCCTTTCTTGCCGACGGCGAGGCCTGGTCCAGCTCGGCGCTGGCGATCGCGCTTGGCGCCAGTTCCCGCACCGTGCAGCGGGCGCTGGACCAGCTTTTGGCGGCCGGCAAGGTGCAATGGTTCGGCCAGGGGCGGGCGCGCCGGTGGATGGCTCCCTCCGTACCGGGGTTCCCGACAATCTTGTTACTCCCAAGTCCGCTTCCGAACGACTAGGATGAGCGCATGAAAGAATCTCAAGCCGAAATAATCCGAGAATACGGGCCCTTCCCTGGGATAAATGACGTGCATGGCGTCACCTTCGATGGCCGGCATGTCTGGTTTGCCTCGGGAGACAAGCTGAACGCCCTCGATCCGGCGAGCGGCGAGACGGTGCGATCGATCGATGTCGCCGCGCATGCGGGGACTGCCTTCGATGGCGAGCACCTGTTTCAGATCGCCGAAGATCGCATCCAGAAGATCGACCCGAAGACGGGCCGCGTGCTCGCCACGATCCCGGCACCCGGGAATGGCGGCGATTCCGGGCTCGCCTGGGCCGAAGGAACCCTCTGGGTCGGCGAATATCGCGGCCGAAAGATCCATCAGGTCGATCCCGATACGGGCAAGATCCTTCGTACCATCGAGTCCAATCGCGTCGTCACCGGCGTCACCTGGGTCGACGGCGAGCTCTGGCACGGCGTCTGGGAAGGCGACGAGGGCGAAGTGAGGCGCATCGATCCGCAAACGGGAAACATGCTGGAAACGCTCGAAATGCCGCTGGGACTGGGAGTATCGGGTCTGGAATCCGATGGCGCCGGCCAATTTTTCTGCGGCGGCGGCAGCAGCGGCAAGGTGCGCGCGGTGCGGCGGCCCGGATAGGGCTTACGGCCAGTTCGAAAGCATGCTTTTCATTGCGCGCAACAACGTCGTTCTGCCGGATCAACCCAAATCGTCCCGGATGCAGGCCTTGAAGTGTCCTTTCGTCCCTTCCCTAAGTGGCGGCACGACGCCCGCACAGGCTTCGATCGCAACCGGGCAACGGGTGCGAAAGACGCAGCCGCTTGGGGGATTGGCGGGGCTTGGGATGTCGCCTTTGAGGATCTGCCGGTTCGCGTGCCGCGAGGGGTCGGGCGACGGAACAGCCGAAAGCAGGGCGCGCGTGTATGGATGCTGCGGGCTGGCATAAAGCTCGCGGCTCGGCGCCATTTCCATGATCCGCCCGAGATAGAGCACGATTACCGTATCGGCGACATATTCGACCACCGCGAGATCGTGCGCGATGAACAGCATAGTCAGGCCGAGCCGCATCTGCAGATCGCGCAGCAGATTGACGATCTGCGCCTGGATCGACACGTCGAGCGCCGACACCGGTTCATCGGCGACGATCAGCTCAGGCGCAAGCGTCAGCGCCCGGGCGATGCCGATGCGCTGGCGCTGGCCGCCGGAAAACTCGTGCGGGTAGCGGGAAATCGCATCCGGCGGCAGATCTACCGAGGCGAGGGCCTGGGCGGCTTTTGAGGCCCGTTCCGACCTGCTGCCGATCCGCTGGATATCCAGCCCTTCCGCGAGGATCTCGCCGATCGTCATCCGCGGCGAGAGGCTGGCGAAGGGATCCTGGAAAATATACTGGACCCGCGCATGCAGGCTGCGAAGTTCGCGGCGCGTCAGGCTCGTCGTTTCCGAGCCTTCAAAACGGATACTGCCAGAGGTAGGTTCGATCAGTTGCGCGACCATGCGGCCGATGGTGGTCTTGCCGCTGCCGGATTCTCCAACCAGGCCGACGACTTCGCCGCGTTTGATGTTGAAGGAGACATCCTGGACGGCGCGGACGACCGGTCCGCGGGCAAATGCCACCGGGGCAAAATCCTTGCCCAGCCGGCTCACTTCGAGGAGAAATTCCTGTGACATCGCTCAGATCTCCTGCCATCGGATGCAGCGGCTGAACTGCCCCTCGCCGGCGTCTGCCAGCGCCGGGTAGGCTTCTGAGCAGGCCTCTATGCGGTAGGGACAGCGGGGAGCGAAAGGACAGCCTGACGGCAGGTCCATGAGACTCGGAACCGATCCTGCGATGGTCGGCAGCGGAGTGCCCGCCTCCCTGAGAAGCGTCGCGGTTCCAAGCTGCGGCACCGAACGCATCAGCCCCTTGGTATAGGGATGACGCGGATGGGAGAAGACCCGCGCCACGCTGCCGGTCTCGACAAGCGAACCGGCATACATGACGGCCACGCGGTCGGCGACCTCGGCAACGACCCCGAGATTGTGAGTGACGAACAACATGCCCATGCCACGCTCCTTCTGCAGCCGGCCGAGCAGGTCGAGGATCTGCGCCTGGATGGTGACATCGAGGGCCGTCGTGGGCTCGTCGGCAATCAACAGCGTCGGATTGCATGCGAGCGCCATCGCAATGGTCGCTCGTTGCCGCATGCCGCCGGAGAGTTCGTGCGGATATTGCTGGGCACGTCGACGCGGATCGGGAATGCCGACATCCTCCAGCCCCTGGATGGCGTCCGACAAGGCCTCCCGATGGGATTTGCCCATATGGATGCGGATCGGCTCGGCAATCTGTTCGCCGATCGTAAAAACCGGATTGAGGCTGGTCAGCGGCTCCTGAAAGACGATGCCGATATCATTGCCGCGCACCCGGCGCAGGGTGTCGCCGCCAATAGTCTGCAGTTCGACGACCTCGCCCGTCTTGCGCTTCAACCGCAGCGTACCCGCAGCGATACGGCCCACGCCGCGCGGCAGAAGACCCATGATCGACAAACTCGTCACCGACTTCCCCGAGCCGGATTCGCCAACCAGCGCCACAGTTTCTCCGGTCGCCACGGCAAGGCTGAGGTCCCGCACGGCGACGATCTCCCGATCGCCGATGCGGAACACCGTCTTGAGCCCAGAAATTTCGAGGATCGGCTCTGCACTCATCGTCAATCCAGAAGCCCGGTTTGCCGCAGGATACCGTCGATGACGGCCGCCTCTTGGTCGTTCAGGGATCGTTGCGGGCGGGCCATGACATTGGTGTCGATGACCCCAAGCCTGCGCATGGCAGTCTTGAAGGCCCCCACTCCCGCCGAGCCCGCACTGGTCCGGCCCAGGCTGACCCAGACCATTTCGAAAAGCCGGCACAGCCGTTCCTGCTCCAGCCGCGCACCTGCAAAATCACCCGCCTGGCAGAGGTTCCACAGGCGGACATAACCGTGCGGGTCGACATTCCCGAGGCCCGGAACGATGCCGTGCGCGCCCATGTTCACGACGCTGTCGGCGACGATCTCGGATCCCGTCATGACGAAGAAATCCGGCAGATCGGCCGTGTCTGCCATGACATAACGAAGATTGCCGTCGTCGCCGCTCGAATCCTTGACGCCAACGATCGTGCCTTCACGGGCAAGCGTCACGGTGGTCCGGCGTTCAAGCTTGGTGTGGACGCAGACGGGGATATCATAGGCGATGACCGGCATGTCGACCGCCTCCCGGATATAGCGGAAGTGATCGATGGTCTCGGCCTGGTTTGTCCGGGCATAGAATGGCGCCGTGACGACAACCGCGTCGGCACCCGCCGACTGCGCCACCTTTGCATGAGCGATCACGCGCTCGGTTGTGGGGTCGATCACGCCGACCAGGACGGGCACGCGGCCGCGCACCTGCTCGACCGCATGTTCGATGACGCTGCGGCGCGTGGCTTCGTCATGGAACACGACTTCGCTGGTCGAGCCGAGAACGAACAGGCCATGCACGCCACCATCGAGCAGATGGTCTATGACGCGCGTGAAGGAAGGATAATCCACCCCGAAAGTCGTGGTGAGCGGAGTGACGACGGGCGGAATGACGCCGGTGAAGAGGGGCATGTTTAACCTTTCACTTGAGTTCGGAACGCGGATCGAAGGCATCGCGAAGCCCATCGCCCACGAAGTTGATGGCGAGAACGGTCAAGACGAGCGCTCCGCCCGGAAACATCCATTGCCAGGGGTAATTTTCGAGCACATGCGTGGCGCGGGCAGCATTGAGCATATTGCCCCAGCTCGCTTCCGGGGGCGTGACCCCAAGACCCAGGAAGGAGAGACCGGCCTCCAGCAGGATTCCACTTGCCACCTGCAGGGTGGCGTAGACGACGAGAATATCGATCGTATTGGGCAAACCATGCCGGATCAGCAGGTGCCAGAGGCCGGCGCCCATGCCCCGGGACGCCACGACGAAGTCCCGCTCGCGCAATTCCAGCAGCCGGGCCCGTACCATGCGGGCGAGAACCGGCCACGACAGCAGCGAAATCACGAAGATGGTCGGCATTATGCCGCTGCCGACGATCGAGGCGAGAACCAGGAGGAAAATAACCGGTGGCAAGGTCATCGCGAGATCGACGAGCCGCATCGTGGCACCATCCACGAAACGTCCGGCAAAGCCGGCGATGGCCCCGAGGAAGAAACCGAGGAACGTGGAGATCGCCATCGATACCGTCGCCACCAGAAGCGAAATCCGCCCGCCCTGCAGCAGCCGCGCCATGATATCGCGCCCTACGCCGTCGCTGCCGAGCCAATGGGCCGCCGACGGCCCCTGGTTCATGGCCAGCAGGTCGATGTCGTTGGGCTTGTAGAGCCACCAGAGATCGTAAGTGAGCGTCAGGACCAGGATCGGGATCAGGATAGCCAAACCGACCACGGCCGCGCCGTTCTCGAAAAAGCGGGAAAGTGCGCGTCGGATGGGACCGGCGGAGCCGGCATGTGTCAAGCTCGCCATCTTATGCCACCTTGATGCGTGGATCGACAGCGGCATAGGCGATGTCGGTGAGCAGGTTGACCAGGATGACGCAGGCGCCGGTCAGCAGTGTAGCGCACATGATGACCGGGTAATCCCGCCTGACGACGGCGTTGACCATCAGCAGGCCCATGCCCGGCCAGTCGAACACGCTCTCGATGAAGATCGCCCCCCCGATGGCCATGCCGATCGTGGAGCCGATCAGAGTGATCACCGGCAGCAAGGCGTTGCGGACGGCATGTTTGACGATGACCCAGAACTCCCGGACGCCCTTGGCGCGCGCCGTGCGCACATAGTCCTGCGAAAGCACCTCGAGCAGGGAGGAGCGCATGTAGCGCATGATCAATGCGCCATGGCCGATCGAAAGCAGGGCGGCGGGCAGGATGAGGTGCGCCAGCAAGTCGCCGACGGAGAAAGGCGCACCCGGCGTCGACATGCCGCCAGCCGGCACCCAGCGCAGATTGACCGCGAATACGTAGAGCCCCAGCAGGGCGGTCAGGAAAGCCGGACTTGAAATTCCGACGAAAGCCACCGTCGAAAGTGAAAGATCGGCCAGCTTGTTGCGGCGGACGGCAGCAAAGATGCCGGTTGCGATGCCGACGACCACTGAGATGACAAGCCCACTGAACATCAGCAGGATCGTCGGACCGATGCGGCTCAAGACAAGCGGCAGCACCGCTTCGCCGTTATACTGGATGGAATAGCCGAAATCCCCCGTCAGGGCCGCGCCGAGCCAGGCGAAATATTGCACAGGCAGCGGCCGCTCGAGACCGAGCCGGGTGCGCAGCATCTCGAGATCGGACGCGGAAATCGGGACAGACGGATTGATGTAGGCATCGATCGGATCGCCGGGCGTCAGCCGCAGCAACGTGAAGATGAGAACCGTCAGGGCCAGCAGCATCAGCAGGCCGACAGCCGTACGGCGAAGGATGTATTGCAGCATGTTTTCACCAACAGGGTCCGCAGGAGATGCGGTCGGGCTTGCCCGCCAGACCGCATCTCGGCTTACGGGCACATCACGGAGCGAGATCCCATTTTTCCGGGTGGGAGACGAACGGGCCGCCGCCTGGAGCAGGTGTCCAGAAGAAGTCCTTGAGCTTGCTGGACACGACCCCATAGCGGCTCGCAACCCACATCGGCCCCCAGGGAAGCGCAGTATTCATTTCCTTGCAGACCTTCTGCCACCTGCCGTCGGCCTTGGCCGGATCGGTTTCCCCCATCGCCGCATTCAACCCATCGGTCAGCGGAGGCATTTCGACGCGCATGATATTGTTGCCGGACGGAGGTATCTGTGCGGCATTCAGCCCGACATTGAGCGATCCCGGATTGGGGCCGTTCTGCAGCCCCGCATAGACCAGCGGAAAATCCTGCCACTTTTCGCTTCGCACGATGCCGTTGTAGCTCGGAACGTCGAGCGCGCGCGGAACCACGTTGACACCGACCTGCGCCAGCATGGCCTGCACCGCCGCCATGACGTTGGCGACCTGCGGCGTATTGTAGTAGGTCAGCCACGGGATCGGCTTGCTGCCGTTGATCTTCTCCCAGCCCGCCTCCGCCAGCAGGTCCTTTGCCTTTTGCGGATTGTAGGCATAATCGGCCATATCCTTCGCAAGAAGCTGCGGCGCGACATAACCGCAGTTGGCGAGTTTGGCTGCACCCCCGTACAGGCTTGAGACGATGGCGTTTCGGTCGATAGCGTGCATGACCGCCTGACGAACGCGAAGGTCACTCCAGATTCCGGCGCGGTGATTGAAGCCGATATAGTTCACCACATAGGAATCGCCCTCGATGACCCGGAAACCGCCATTGCCCTTGAAGGTCTTGGCGTCGTCGGGTTCGGCAAAGGTGAACTGGATCTCCCCTGCCCTGAGGGCCGCGACGGCCGCCGCCGGATTGGCGAAATAGCGGTTGATCAGCCGATCCGCCTTCGGCTTTCCGCCCCGATAGCCATCATAGGCAGCCAGTTCGACATACTGATCGCTGACATGCTTCACGAACTTGAAAGGACCGGTCCCGACTGGCTTGGTGGACCACCACGCGCTCTTGGCGACCTCCTTGACGTTCACGGACGACAGCGCATGCTGCGGCAGCATCATCAGCTGCGACAGAACGGAAAGGAATGCCGAGTTCGGCTTGCTGAGCTTGACGACTGCCGTGCGCGCATCCGGCGTCTCGACCGATGCGATATCGGCAAGCCGCGCGGCAAAAATGCTGCCGCTCTCGGCATTCTTGGCAAGCTCGAGGGTGAACTTGACGTCGGCCGAGGTGAAAGGCGTGCCATCATGCCAGTTCGTCTGGGCGAGCTTGAACGTGTATGTCAGGTTGTCCTGACCGAGGGCGAACTCTGAAGCCAGCGCGCCTGTAAGCTTCGATAAATCGGATGTGTAGATGACCAGCGGCTCGAAATAGGTATTAAGCCAGGTGAAGCCGGCTGTTGCAGTCAGCGGGTTGAAATTACCCTGGAAACCGCCTGGACCCACGTCGAACCCGCCGACAATGGTCTTGCCCGTCTGCGCCTGGGCCGTCGCGGGCACCATTGCGGCAGTCGTGGCAAAAAGCAAAGCTCCCGCCGCCAGAAGGCGACCTAAATTCCGTCGATGCATGCTCTCCTCCTCCTTTATATTTCGACTATCGCTAAACCGGATCGACCTCCTCGGGCCGGTTGATCGCGATGACTTTCCGGATGCCGGAATAGTGTGCGCTCAGGCGCTTGCGGCCCGCTTCGACATCTCTCGCCGCCACGGCCTCTGCAATCTCGTGGTGATCCTGCCAGGTCGCCAGGGGCGTGGGACTTGCGAGATTTGCGAAGCCCGAAGCCTTGTAGAAGGCAGACCAGAAGATATCGATCAGTGCGCTCAGCATCTTGTTGTTCTGGCAACGGAACAGAAGCTGATGAAATTGCTGGTCCTCCTCGGCGAAGCTTTCGCCGCGCTCAGCGCGCTGGCGCATGCGATCGGTAAGGCGTCGAAGCTCGGCCACGTCCTCGTCGCTGATCATTTCGATGGTCTTGTCGATGAGGCCCGTCTCCAGTACGCGACGGATCTCCAACAATTCCTCCACATCACGCAGCGACGCCTGCAGCCCATAGGCGAGATTGTCCAGAAGCGGCGCGAACGAGAATTCCTTGACGAAAACGCCAATGCCGCGCCGCGTTTCGAGGATACCGACGGATTCCAGCGCCTTGATCGCTTCGCGAACCGAATTGCGCCCCACGCCCAATTGCTGCGCCAGGAAAGTCTCCGGCGGCAGAGCCGCGCCGGCCGTCAAGTCATTGTCCTCGATATAGCTGCGCAGGCTTTCCTGCACGCTGACATGCAGAAGCGGCGGGCGCTCCAGAGGTTTTATGGGCTTGGCCAACACTGCTCCATGCATATTTCGACAATCAACATGATTGAGGTATATCGACTTGTAGGATATCTGGCAAGTCGATGAATTCCAGATAGCGATTGAACGGGTCCGACTGGGATGGATTCGGCTTCAGCAAAAGGGGAGGTAGAGTGTGGCAACCACGAAGTTTGAGCGGCGAAATGACCGCTGGGGCCGCATTCGCGGAAATTGGGCGACGCTCTTGCTGCCGATCAATGAAGACGATTCCATCGATTTCCCGCGTCTGGCCAATGCGATCGACCGACTGATTGCCGCCAGGGTGGACGGCATCTACTCGAACGGCACCGCCGGCGAATTCCACAACCAGACGGAAGCGGAGTTCGACCGGATTCAACAAGTGTTGGCTGACCGCTGCAGTCCTGCAGCGATGCCATTCGTCATCGGTGCGTGTCAGCCCGATCCCCGCATATCCCTGGACCGGGTACGCCGGGCGGCGGCGCTCAAGCCGGAGGCAATCCAGGTGATCCTTCCCGACTGGTGGCCGGTGACGGCCGCGGAGGCGGCCGATTTCCTGCAGATGGCCGCCGGCGCTGCCGGTCCGGTGCCGCTGGTGCTTTACCAGCCGCCGCATGCCAAGCGCGTCTTTGCCCCGGAGGAGCTGGCGACGATCCTTTCAGGCGTACCGCAAGTCGTGGGTATCAAGCTTGGGGATGGCGATGCGTCCTGGTACGATCAGGCCCGCAAGCATCTCGATGCGTGGGGAATCTATGTCCCGGGGCATCATCTTGCGACAGGTGTCCAGCAGGGCGTTGCGGTCGGGGCGTTCTCCAACGTTGCCTGCCTGAGCCCGTCCGGAGCACAACAATGGACTGCGTCGATGGCCGACGATAACGACCGGGCGCTTGATATCGAGCAGCGGCTGCGCACCTTCCTGGATGACCACATAGCGCCCTTTGCCAGGGTGCACGGATATTCCAACGCCGCGTTGGACAAGCTCCTGGCTGCAATCGGGGGATGGGCGGAGATCGGCACCCGGCTGCGTCGGCCTTATCGCTGGATCGATCCGTCGGTCGTTTCCGCACTGCGCGAGAAGGCCAGGATCGCCCTTCCCGAGATCATGCTCTGAAACGTCGAGGTGGCATCGTGACACGACCCAACATCCTGATGATCATGACGGACCAGCAGCGTCGGGATACGCTCGGCATCTATGGCTGCGACTGGATCCCGACACCTCACCTCGACCGGCTGGGCCAGGCCGGAGCGGTATTCGAGCACTGCACAGTCGACAACCCGATCTGCACGCCTTCCCGGGCCAGCATCTTCACCGGCAAACCCGTGCCGGATCATGCGGTCCAACGGGTGCATGACAACCTGCCGCCGGACGAAGTGCTGTTCACCGAACGGCTGCGGCGGGAGGCCGGCTATCGGACCGCGCTTTTCGGCAAGCTGCATGTCAGCAGCCGTACTCAGGAAGAACGGCAACGGCATCCGCATGACGGCTTCGACATCTACGAATGGTGTCTTGAGCCATCGGTTTCGATCGGCAGCCCCTTCAACGGCTATGCGGCCTGGCTTCGCGACACGGCGCCGGATTTCCTCGCTGCCCTCCAGCGCAATGGCCGAAAGGAACTTCATCACCCCGAAGCGCAGCACATGAGCAAGTGGGCGGCTGACCGGACCATTGCCTTCATCCAGTCGATGAAAGCAGAGAGGCAGCCCTTCTTTTGCCTGATGAGCCTGTTCGACCCTCACGACCCCTATGAGGATTACCCCCGTACCTTCGGAAATTGCATAGATGCGGCGAAGATCCCGGAGCCGGTCGTTTCGCGCACGATACCGCCCGGATGCGTCCGTCAGGAGCAGCAGGGTTCCTATCTCGGACGTTTCTCGGACTTCTCTGCGGAGGAGATCCGCAGGATCCGTCTTGGTTATGCCGCCTCCATAGCCTTTCTCGATGTACAGGTCGGCCGCGTTCTGGCGGCGCTGGACGAAGCGGAGATGGCCGACGACACGCTGGTCGTATTCATGTCCGACCATGGCGACCAGCTTGGCGATCACGGGCTTTTCGTCAAGGGAGTTGCACTCTACGAACCGACCGTCGGAGTGCCGCTACTGCTGCGTTGGCCGGGCCACGTCGACGCCGGCACCTGCTCTACCGCGCTTGCGCAAGGTCGCGACGTGGCGGCCACGTGCCTCGCAGCAGCGGGCCTCGATACGCAATCCTGCCCGGAAAGCGAGGATCTGGTGGTCATGGCATCCCGGAATGCGACGCGGCGCAACAGCGCGATCTGCGCCTACCGCAACTCCGGCGTCAACGACAGCGGCAGTTTCTGGGACCCACCGATGCGGGCGACCATGGCGCGGAACCAGCACTTCAAGCTGACGCTCTATACGAGCGGAGGATCGAGCGAGCGGGAGTTGTTCGACCTTCAGACCGACCCGCAGGAGACCGTCAATCTTTCGGGCGATCCAGCCCACGCCCCGACCGAACTCACGCTACTTGGCGAAATCACCGCGTTCCTGCAAGCGGAAGCCGCGGCAGCCCCACCGCGCGCAACATCGTCCACGCCGAACGCGGCCCAGCGGCTGCAGAACAGGATCAAGTAGGCATCAGCATACAATCCGAAGCCTGTTCTCCTCCGGTTGCCGTCGGTTGTCGTATCGCAGTTGGCCGCGGGTTTGAGGAACGCGATCGGCATTTAAGACATAGGTGGCGGAATTTGTTGGGCGGGCATTTGCCGTGCGACCTCGGGACCGGGGCTTCGGCGACAAAAAACTCCCGGAGCAATTGCTGCGGGAGTTTGGGAATTGTTGATTGCGGGGGCCGGAGCGCACGGAGACTTGCAAATATTTTGCTCTTGAACAGGTTTAAACCGCCGACAGGGCGGCCGGAGTTCCAACCTGGAAAGACCGAGCCAGCGAGACCTCAGCTCATCCACTGCCCGCCATCGGCATTGTAACATTGCGCAACGACGTAGTTGGCATCTGAGGAGGCCAAAAATACTGACATTCCGGTGAAGTCTTCCGCCCTAGCCATGCGTCCGAATGGGCCGGCAGCGGCGGAGGGCGCTCCTGCCTACGCATCATTGTGAGGCTTGTCCTGAAGAATTAGATGGACCTCCGCGTCGTGACCAGCACCAGACACGGCCACCGGTGTTTCCAGTCCTGCAGATGGGCTGCAGCATTTTCTGCCCTGCAATCCATTCATCGGGCGAGCAGACGGTGTCGTCGTTGCTTCCGTCGGACATCAACCCTTGAACAGAAACCATCCTTCGGAATGGCCTCAGCCGCGGAGTGCCTCAACAACAACTTTGAACGCCGGCGAATTCTGTCGCCTGCTCGGGTAGTAGAGGTAGTATCCGGGAAACGGCGGCGTCCAGTCATCGAGAATCTGCACCAGTTGTCCGGAAGCAATTTCCCGCTCAACGAGGTTCTCAGGCACATAGGCAATGCCGTAGCCATTGACGGCCGCGTCGATCATTGCATAGGAGGTGTTGAAGGTCAGTTGTCCAGCAACGCGCACCCGAAGCTCCCGGCCACCCTTCTCAAACTCCCAACCGTACAATCCGCCCAACTGCGATTGCCTATGGTTGATGCAGTCATGACCGACCAGATCCTGCGGTGTTTCAGGAACCGAACGGGCCGCGAAATACTTGGGAGAACCGACGGCGACCAGGCGCCAATCAGGCCCTATCCGGACCGCAATCATGTCCTTGTCCACGCTCTCGCCGAGTCGTACGCCTGCGTCGAACTTCTCTTCGACGATGTTCCTGAAACCGTTATCGCTGTTCAGCTCGACCTTGATATCGGGATAGTCCCGCAGTACCGGCCGCAGTTTCGGCCAGACGACGCTTTGCAATGCATGGTCCGATAGGGTGATCCGTACAGATCCCGACGGCTTGTCCCTGATTTCCATCAGTTCGTCGATCTCGGTTTCGAGTTCTTCAATTCGAGGTGCAAGCGAGCGGATGAGCCGCTCACCCGCTTCCGTCGGGACGACGCTGCGGGTGGTCCGGGTCAGAAGGCGCAGTCCCAATCGCGCTTCGAGCCTCTTGATCGTATGGCTGATCGTCGACTGCGATGTGCCGAGCTTCGCAGCCGCCTTCGTAAAGCTTCGCTCTTCCGCAACGGCCAGAAACCAAAGCATGTCGTTGAGATCTTCTCGCTTCATGGCCGCCTCACAACATGATGATTGATATCAATAGCCGATAAGTCCAAGCGAATTGCAATGGCTAGTCATCGAACTGAGGCGTTCGCGATAGGCGCAATGAAGCGGCTCGCAGAGATCAAATCCACAATGAGCTCAATTTCTGGCGGCGGCTTGATAAAGCCGCCGCCTCTCCTGCTCAGGCGATTTCAGGAAGACCGCCGATCAGCTTATCGAGCGTGATCGGATAGTTGCGCACTCGGACGCCCGATGCGTTATAGATAGCATTGGCAATGGCTGCGGCCACACCACAGAGACCGAGTTCGCCGACACCTTTCGCCTTCATAGGCGACGACATCGCATCAATTTCATCCATGAATATCACTTCCTGATGCGGAATGTCCGCATGCACCGGCACCTCATAACCTGCCAGGTCGTGATTGACGAAGAAGCCGCGATGCGTATCGACCGCCAGTTCCTCCGACAGCGCCCCGCCCGCTCCCATTGTCATGGCACCGATCACCTGACTGCGTGCGGTGATCGGATTGAGAATCCGACCTGCGGCGCAGACGGCAAGCATGCGGCGGATACGGCTTTCGCCAGTCGCGACATCGACCCCGACCTCGACGAAGTGGGCGCCGAATGTCGATTGCTGATGCGTCTCGGTCAGATCGCCCCACGTCATCGTGTCTTCACCGACAAGCCCCTCCTCGCCTGCTGCTTGCGCAAGCGGAACGGAGCGGTTTCCGGAGCGCACTTCGCCGTTTTCGAACACGACATCAGGGGAGTTGAAGCCAAGCTTCGTTGCGATAGCTTCCCTCAACTTCACGCAGGCGGCATAGACGCCTGATGTCGAAGAGTTCGCCCCAAACTGCCCACCGGAACCAGCAGACACTGGAAAACGCGAATCCCCGAGGTGCACCGCGACCTTGTCGAGGGGTAGGCCCAGCATTTCGGCCGCCGTCTGGGCGATGATCGTATAGCTGCCGGTACCGATATCCGTCATATCCGTTTCGACCGTGACGACGCCCTCGCGATCCAGTCGCACACGCGCTCCAGACGGCAGGACGAGGTTGTTGCGGAACGCAGCCGCGACCCCGTGGCCAATCAACCAGTTCCCGTCGCGGCGAGCGCCTGGCCGGCCTCGGCTGTTCCAACCGAAGCGTTCGGCGCCAAGCTTCAGGCAGCCGACAAGGTCGCGGTGAGAGAAAGGACGCTCCGGCTTTTCGGGATCCACTTGCGTATCGTTGACGATTCTGAACTGCACTGGATCCATGCCAAGCTTCTCGGCCATCTCGTCGATCGCGATCTCAAGCGCCATCAACCCTGGCGCTTCCCCGGGCGCGCGCATCGCGTTGCCTTCGGGAAGATGCAGTGTCGCAAGCCGCATCGCCGTCATCCGGTTCGCCCCGGCATAAAGCAGACGGGTCTGCGCGACCGCGGTTTCGAGCTGGCCCCCGGGCTGGTCACCCGACCAGCTTTCGTGCGCAATCGCCGTGATCTTTCCGTCACGCTCTGCCCCGATCCTGATCCGCTGGATCGTCGCCGGCCGGTGCGTGGTGTTGTTCATCATGAACGGACGCGGCAGGGCTACCTTGACCGGCCTTTTCGCCGCGCGGGCTCCCAAAACCGCCAAGACGGCATCCGCTCGCAAGAAGAGCTTGCCGCCAAACCCGCCGCCGATAAACGGCGACATCAGGTGGATCTTTTCCTTGTCGATATCAAGCGTTGTGGCAAGGTCGCTTCGCCACCAGTCGATCATCTGGCTGGAGGTCCACACCGTCACCTCATCATCATTCCAGGCCGCGATCGATGCATGCGGCTCCATCATCGCGTGGGACTGGTCCGGCGTTGTATACGTCTCGTCCAATGTGACCGTAGCACTCGCAAAAGCGCCGTCGAAATTGCCGGCTGCGGTATCTGGCTGCTGTGACTCAGCCGGCTTCTTGGCGGTTTTCATCGCCTCCTTCAGGTCAAAGGCACCAGCCTCCACGGCGTAGTCGACCTTGACCAGCACCGCTGCGGCACGGGCCTGTTCGAAAGTCTCGGCGACCACGACGGCGATCGCCTGATGGTAATGCTGCACCTCGTCACCGCCGAACAGCTTCGCGGTGTTGAATTTCCCCTTCTTGCGGTCGCCGACGCCGAGCGTGGTGACAACCGCGAGGACACCTGGCGCTTCTTGCGCTGCCGCGACGTCCATCGATCTGATCCGGCCCTTGGCAATCGATGCCCCGACCGGATAGCCGTAAGCGTAGGGAATGTTGGTGTCATGCCACTCGTAAGCGTATTTCGCCCGGCCCGTGGTCTTCAATTGACCGTCTATACGGTGGATGGGCTGCCCGACCACTTTGAGCTGGTCGATCGGATTAGTCGTTGCTGGTGTGTCGAACTTCATAGCTCAACCCCTCGCTTCTAAGATTACGGCTCCGAGCGTGCGCTCGACCAGATCTAGTTTAAACCGGTTCTGCTCCGTCGGCCGCGCATCTGCGAGAAGCGCCGCGGAGGTCGCCTTAGCTCCCTTCGCAAGTTCGGCGTCCGCCGTTTCAAGCCGCCATGGCTTGTGGGCCACCCCGCCGACCGCGACACGCCCGGCACCGTCGGGTTGAATAACCGCACCGATGGAAACAAGAGCAAAGGCATAGGACGCACGGTCGCGAACCTTGCGATAGATGTGACGTCCGCCGATCGGCGCCGGCAGAACGACGGCGGTTATGAACTCACCTTGCTCCAGGACGGTTTCGAGATGCGGCGTGTCGCCCGGCAGGCGATGAAACTCCGCGATCGGGATCGCATGACGGCGCCCGTCCGGTTTCACGGTTTCCACGACCGCATCGAGCGCGCGCATGGCGACCGCCATATCGCTCGGATGTGTCGCGATACACGCATCGCTGACCCCGACAATTCCCAGCTGGCGGCTGAAACCGCCGATAGCCGAACAGCCGCTGCCAGGCTGCCGCTTGTTGCACGGCTGATTGGTATCGTAGAAATACGGACAGCGGGTGCGTTGCAGGAGATTACCCGCAGTCGTCGCCTTGTTGCGGAGCTGACCTGACGCACCTGCCAGCAGGGCGCGGGAAAGCAGCCCATAGTCGCGGCGAACGATATCATTCGCGGCAAGATCGGTGTTGCGCACCAGAGCGCCGATACGCAGACCGCCCTCCTGCGTCCTTTCAATCGTGTCGAGGCCAAGACCGTTGACGTCGATCAGATGGGTCGGCACTTCGATCTCGAGCTTCATCAGATCGAGCAGGTTGGTACCGCCGGCAATGAACTTGGCGGTCGGGCTGGAAGCGGCCGCCTTGGCCGCGGCCTCGATCGACGAGGCACGTTCGTAGGTGAAAGCTCTCATGCTTTTGTCCCCGCGACTTCCGTGATGGCATCCACGATGTTGGAATAGGCGCCGCATCGACAGATGTTGCCGCTCATGCGCTCGCGAATCTCCGCTACGGTAACCGAAGCCGGCGCGGTAAGGTCGGCAGTCACATGGCTCGGAATATTCGCCTTGATCTCCTCGAGGACGGCCACCGAGGAACAGATTTGCCCAGGCGTACAGTAACCGCACTGGAAACCGTCGTGCTTCACGAAGGCCGCCTGCATCGGGTGGAGGCTGCCCGGTTCGCCCAGACCTTCGATCGTGGTGATCTCGTCCCCCTCGTGCATGACGGCAAGCGTCAGACAGGAATTGACGCGACGACCGTCCACCATGACGGTGCAGGCACCACATTGCCCGTGGTCGCAGCCTTTCTTCGTTCCGGTCAGATGGAGATGCTCGCGCAAGGCGTCGAGCAGCGTGGTCCTGTTGTCGACGATCAATTCGCGCTGCTCGCCGTTGACAGAAAATGCGACAGAGGTGCTGAGGTTCATCCTATTTCCCGAAGATTGCGCTGCCGCTGCGAGCGGCACGGCGCTGGTCGCCGCAACAGCTGCGGCAGACGAGATAAGTAAGTTTCGTCGGGAGATTTCAAGTTGGGTTGGGCTTTGCATAGCCAGCTCCAGTTCCGAAATTGGACGCGAGGCGCTACGACCGGCAGCGCAACCCGAAGCTAGTGCGGCGAAAACAGGTGATTAGTACCTGATTCTCGCATGGACCTATCGATGCTGAACATAAATGATGGGTCGCATCCGATCGACCGTCGCCTTTAGAGGTGGTGCCTAGCTCAGCGCCGCACTTTCCAACGCTATTGTTCCACCATTGAAGCGGGATCGGAAAATACCTTGCGTAGTTCGGCCGAGACCGGCAGGCGCATATTGATATTGTTAGGCGCTATCGGCGCCATAAACCATCTGTTGTAGATCTCTTCGATCTGGCCGCTCGCATAGAGTTCCTGGAGAGCGCCGTTGACTGAGCGCTTGAACTCGTGATCATCCCGACGGACCATCAAGCCATAGGGTTCGGGTGGACCCAGTGTACCGGTTGAAAGGGCAAAAAGTTCGGGGGTCTCCGAATTGGCGATCATTGCAGCAAGCAAGATGCCATCCATTACGAATGCGGCTGCGCGGCCCTCGGCAACCATTTTGAAGGCAGCATGGTGGCTCTCGACCGGCATAACGGCAATGTGCAGGCCCCGTTCCCGATTGATGGCGTTTAGCTTGCCAATATTGATCGTGCCCGAAGTAGCGGCGACGGTATGCCCCGCGAGATCATCGACGGTTCTGAGGTTGTTTTTCTTCAGGGAAACATATTGCGTGCCTGTCACGAAATGGCTGTAGGAAAAGGCCACGCTCTTTCGCCGTTCCGTATTATTGGTGCTGGCAACGCATTCGATGTCGAATTGACCGTCGCGCAACATCGCGACGCGGTTGCTCGGCGTCCTTTCGACATACTCAACCGCCAGGGCCGGCAAGCCGAGTTGCCGCTTCAGCCTGTCCGCAATAAGCAGGCACAGTTCCGTCGAGTAACCGGTGACCGTTCCATCCGCGGTCCTGTAAGAAAAAGGCATGCTTTCGGCGCTGTAACCGATTCGGATCACGCCAGTCTCGCCGATCTTCTCCAGCGTCGAGGTCGGCGACTGAGCCCATCCCGAGCCGGGCGAGGAGAAAAGCGTAAGCGCAGTCAACGCAGTCAATGCAGATCGTCTCAATCGTCGCATCTATGTTCCCCGTTTCCAGCCGTTACCGAAGCACGATTTCAATCGCGATATTCTTGTGGGCGTGCAAAGGCATCGCGCAGTGTCGTCGACATTGGCAGATTGAGATTCATCCCGTCGGGAGGAATAGGCGACTGGAACCATTTTTTATAAAGCGCATCGATTTCTGCGCCGGTAAACACCCGCTTCAGCGTCTCGTTTACCACCATTTTGAAATCCTCGTCCCCGTGCCGGATCATCAATCCGTAGGGTTCCGGTTTGCTCAGCGTTTCCTCGGAAAGCCTATATCTCGAAGGCTCGGCGGTCTGCGCCACCATCGCGGCAAGCAGGATGCCATCCATTACAAAAGCGGAGGCACGGCCTGAAACGACCAGCGAGAAAGACTCTTCGTTGGTCTTCGTTGGCAGCACTCCGATGTTCAGCTTTCTCTCTCGGTTTATCGCGTTCAGCTGGTCGATGTTCACGGTGCCTGACGCCGATGCAACGGTCCGTCCGGCTAGGTCGTTCAGCGTCGTGATGTTGTCAGCGCGTCGAGTGACAAACTGAGTGGCGGTCTGAAAGTGCGGGTAGGAGAAGGAGACCATCTTGCGTCGTTCGGCCGTATTGGTGGTTGCGGCGCATTCGAGGTCGATCTTGCCCGACTTCACGAGGATGAATCGGGTAGCCGGGGCCGCAAGAACGTGCTCCACCTTGAGATGATCGAGTTTCAAACGCCTCTTGACGTCGTCGACGACAAGATCGCAAAGATCGATGGAAAATCCCACCACCTTGCCGTTCGGCGTCTTGTAGGAGAACGGCGGCTCCGCGTCGCGGTAGCCCAGCGTTATCGTTCCAGTCCTCGCGATTTTATCGAGCGTTGCCTCTTCGCTTTGCGCCAGGCCGGCGGGCAGCAACAGGCACGGAAGTGTACATAGGCTCAATGCTAGTCTACGCATTTCGCTTCTCCGGTCTCGTCCGTGCAAGCTCAAGCGCTCCCCGGATCTCTGTCGTTCCACTTTTAAACGGCCCGGCTTAGACCGCCTCCTGTAACCCGGTCTTCCCACACGCGTTCGACATCCTCGATCGGTTTGGGACGGGCGAAAAGGTAGCCCTGCGCATCGCTGCAGGCCGCAGCCTGCAAGATCAGCAACTGTTCCTCGGTCTCGACGCCTTCCGCAGTGACATCCATATCCAGTTCACGTGCCAGGTTGATGATGGCAGCGACAATGGCACGGGACGTTGGCAGTGTCGGCAGGTCCGTCACGAAACCACGGTCGATCTTGATCTTGCTGAAGGGCATTTGCGCCAGGTAGCTTAGCGAAGCGTAGCCGGTTCCAAAATCGTCGAGGACAATCGCGATCCCGATCGAACGGAGTTTCTCGAGGCGGCTCCTGCTTGCTTCTCCCGCCAGCATGATCGATTCCGTGACCTCCAGTTCGAGCCGCGAAGCCGGTAGGCCGGACGTCTGCAAAACGCCCATGACTGTCTCAACGATCGATTCGCTGCGCAACTGCACGGGAGACAGGTTCACGGCCAGCTTAATATGCTTTGGCCACGAGACGGCATCATGCGCACTGCGCATCAGCACCCATTCGCCAAGTTGAATGATGATGCCCGTCTCTTCTGCCAACGGGATAAAGCGATCCGGCGGGATCAACCCCAATTGTGGATGGCGCCATCGCACGAGTGCCTCGAAGCCACGGATCTCCCGGTCCACGACACCGACGAAAGGCTGGTAGTGCAGCTCGAACTCGCGCCGTTGCAACGCGAAGCGCAAGTCCATTTCAAGCGCATGCTGATCCTGCACCACCATGTCCATGCCTTGCTCGAAAACGACCATGGTGCCGCGCCCGGCGGCTTTGGCGCGATAGAGAGCCAGGTCTGCATTTTGAAGCAGTTGGCTGGCGGTTGATCCATGCACGGGGGCGCAAGCAATGCCTATACTTGTGCCGATAACGACTTCGTTTCCCTCAAGCATGAATGGAGACGAAATCGTCTCCAGCAGACGTCCGGCAAGCTGGTGCGCTTCCCGATCGGAATCACGCTCGACGCATTGGACAACTGCAAATTCGTCACCTCCCAAACGAGCCGCCAGATCCCCGGGCCCCAAAACGTCGGTGATACGATTGGCAACCGTCGTCAAAAGCAGATCGCCGCTTGCATGTCCCAGAGTGTCGTTGACAACTTTGAACCGGTCCAGATCCAGCAGCAGCACGTTGAAGCTCTCCGAACCGCCAATTCCCCCCAAAGAGGCGTTGATCGTCTTCATCAGGAGGATGCGGTTTGCAAGGCCGGTCAGTGCATCGTGATGCGCCATATGTTCCAGCGTCACTGCCATGTCACGGATTTCGCGCAACCGCGCCCGTTCGACGACCGCCTCACGCAGGGCCTCGATCGCCCTTGCCATGTCGCCGATCTCGTCGGCGCGGGATTGAAATGGTGTAATTTTGTCCGTGACCTCGCTGGCGATCTGAAGCGTAGCCTCGACAAGTGCAGGCACCGGCCGGAAGAGGTGTCTGGCCATGATCGTTGCCACTATGCCGGTCACCAGCAGGACTGCCAGCAGCGTCAGGAGCGAATTGCGGAACAATTCGTCCTGAGCCCGATGGAGGATTGCGGCCTTGCCTATACTGACTGCAACAAGGTTGAGAACCACGCCGTCCGGGCTGACGACAGGAAGGAGCCCGAGATAGTGCCTTTCTCCACCGATTACGGCAAATCCCGTTGCGAAACGGCCGTTGAGGCCTTCGGCGATCGGAGCTTCGTCAGCGGCAGCCACTGGCGTCTGACCGGGACCGCCCATGGACCCGGCAACGTCGACGATTGCCGCGGTTGCTCTGTCATAGCGCAGCAGCCACGTTTCGTTCTTCGTCTGCGTGGTAACGAGCGCAAGCACATCTGCCGGGGCGAATCCTGTATAGAGGATGGAATCGTCATCGCCGATCGGCTGACTGGTTACGACACGCTGCACCTGCCCGCTCTCGTCGGTGTCTATGACGATGTAGGTATAGATGGTCCGCAGCGTCGCACTGGCGATTTGGGTATTGATGCGCGCCTGGTTTCGCCACTGTTCCTTTGCCGCATCGACGAACATCAACCAACCGACAAGGGCGCCAACACAATAGGAGAGAAGGATTCCCCCCAGGAATACGATGATGATCTTGACGAGCAGGGATCGCTTCCAGGCCGCGGCCAACGATAGGAATGGGATCGAGGGCAAAAAGTCAGCCGGAACGCCTCTGTCAAGCGATCGGCTGGAATCGTCCGGTTTCTGCGGGCTATCTATCATTGAAGAGGGCCATGCGGAGGTCCAGCTGACGTTCCTTGTTGTCTTTAGGTTGTCCAATGGACAGTATTGCAGCAAGAAGTTTCCAATTGGTGATAGGAGGAATCTCCGAGATCTTTGGTCATCACAGCCACATGGTCGAGGATGAGCTTTTACGTGTTCTCGGCGCTGCTCGGCCACCTGGGCATCATTGCCCCCTCCTTGGAACTGGAACGACAGCTTCCGCTTCAGACAGCGATCTTGCAGATGGAAGAAGAACGGGCGGCTCTCGGCCGCGGAGCCGCCATCAAGATGCGAATTGCTCGTTGTCGGAGAGACAGCGGTTCAAAAGGCCGCCAAGTTGCCCCGGGAGGCGGCCTACTGTTTTCTGCCGCGGACTGCCCATGCTCTCGCCTTAAGCGGGATGGACCCGTCCTCTGCCGTCGGCAGACTTTCCTGGAGCTTTTCCCGCAGCTTTTCTCGTTCGGCCGTCTTCAGGTTGGCGCAGTAACCGGGTGCGGGGCCAGCGCCCAGCGTGAATGGATGCCAGAAGTCGTCGAAATTTTGGAAGCGTGTGGGCGCTTCGATCTTCGTCGTCTCCACGTGGGAAAGCCCGGCTCGGTGAGCGAGATCGGCTAGTCCCTCGAGAGTGCAGAACGGAAAGCGTCGATCTTCGGTAAGGTCGCGTGCGCTTGGGTCAAGTGCTGTCGCAGCCGTCCAGAAAGCCCGCATGAATTCCACTCCACCGCCTGGATAATCCCAGACGTAGAAGGCTATGGTGGCTTTGCTGCGCGCGGCCCTTTGCATTTCCTGGAGCGCCTTTTCGCGGTCTGGTATGAAGTTTAAAACCAGACCTGAGACGACTATGTCTCTTGTGCCCGATGGAATTGACAGGGCCTCGCCATCGCCGATCTGAAATTCCACGCGCGGATCGGCAATGGTCGAGCGAGCCTTCTCCAGAAACCCTTCGGACGGATCGACCGAGATGAGGGATTTGGGATTGGTGTCCGAAAGGATGCGGGCGCTCAACGCGCCTGTCCCACAGCCGACCTCCAGCCAATCAAGATCATCGTCAGGTTCAAGCCACTCGATGAAACGCGGCGCGATCTGCCTGCTCCAACGTCCCATGTAGATTTCGTAGCTGTCGCCCGCCTGCCATGCGTCGTGACGTGAAGCGCCTGCCATCGTGTCCACCCATGGATTGTGAATATCCGCTTGCTTATATCATTCTGGGGGGAAAGTCGCACCCTCGGCCAGCGAAGACCGCAATCGACGCAAAGCAGTCACGCTGCTCTGGGCGCGATCCCGAAGTACACGTCCTCGCGAGGATATTTCCTCAGATAGACGGTCCTGCGGCACAGATCTCCTCATCAGGAACCACCGGTCGCACGACCCTTCCCCATGATGTCCTGAGGGCATTTCCTCCACGGACACCGTTCGTCACCTCCGAACACGCTTTCGCGACAACCTTCTTCAGATGCGTCAATTCCTTCATTGCGTTGCATCTGCTTCAATCCTACCTAAGGGCGATGAATTTAATCATCGATGACAACGTTCCGAGGCCGCTATGGGTTGGCTGATCGGCGGCGCGATAGTTTTGATAACCTTCTTGGTTTCGCGCAGAGCTGGCGCCGTTGTAGTCGCATTTCTCGCCGTTGCCTGGATCGGGTTTTGGCTCGCCACGGATCGGAAAAGCGAGCGGGAGCCCTCGAACCAGTCTGTCTCCATCTCAGCGAACTCCGATCCCCAGTTGTGCCCAAATCCGGATATGCCGGTCTCGGTCCGGATTACCAACCATGCGGACAGAGCCCTTGAGACTGTCTCGTTCAGCCTAATTGCCAAGCAACGTGATTCGATCGTTTACAGGGCGTCCCATACGAGTGATGCAGTCATCGCGCCGGGAGAGGCCTTGTCGACGTGTTATGGACTAAACCCTCTTTCCTTTGCGATCCGCACTGTCCGCTTTGATCCGCGGGAACTGGATTGGGCGGGCGAAACTTCCCTCACCCGGTTTGTGAGCCCGTAAGCCGCACTGGGTTGATACTGCGGCAATGGAGCATATCGCAGCCGCGGCGCAACGGCATATGGGCGACGAATTCGCTGAGCAGATCGCCTTTGGGCTCTGGTTTTGACATCGTCTGGATATGCCGCTTCCGATCCCCAACCGCAGTCAGAATGGCAGGCCGGTGGTTTGCAGCACTATCCGGTTTCTGCAACAAGGGACCGGCCCAACACCTACGATCGAGAGGATATCAGAAATGGTCGCCGAGACTGCCGAATTTGCGCTGGAGATCCGAGACGTGACACGACGTTTCGGACCGACGGCAGCCGTCGGTGGCATTTCGTTATCGGTCCGCAAGGGAGAAATTATCTGCCTCGTCGGCCACTCCGGATGCGGCAAATCAACACTGCTCAGATTGATCGCCGGCGTCGACACGCCGGATGGCGGCCGTATTCTTCTGGCTGGAAAGGAGATTTCGGGCCCATCGACCTTCATCGAGCCCGAGGCGCGCAATATCGGTTTCGTTTTCCAGGATTATGCTCTCTTCCCGCATCTGACCGTGGAGCAGAATATCCTGTTCGGTCTCAAGCGCTACAATAGAGCCGAGGCCATCAGGAGGACCTCGGAGGTGATTGGCAGGATAGGTATCACGCATCTCATCGACCGTTTTCCACATATGCTGTCCGGTGGCGAACAACAGCGCGTAGCGCTGGCAAGGGCGCTTGCTCCCCGGCCCCACATCCTGCTGATGGACGAACCTTTTTCCAATCTGGATCAGAGCCTGAGGGACAGGGTGCGCGACAACACGCTGTCGCTTCTGAAAACGCTGGGTACAACCGTGATCATGGTCACTCATGACCCCGACGAGGCGCTTTCGGCCGGGGACCGCGTGGTTCTGATGAAGGCTGGCGAAGTCGTTCAGGCGGGCTCAGGCTACGATCTACACGATCGCCCCCTCACTCCTTATGCGGCGGAATTCTTCTGTGACTTCAACAAGGTGCCGGGCGTTTACAATGGCGGCGTGATTGAAACGGCGATGGGCGTCTTCTCGCACGCCTTGGCTATCCCGGAAGGCAGTCCGTCGACGCTTTACATCCGCCCCCAGGCGATTTCGATTTCGCGGGATGACGGAGATTTTGCCGGCCGCATCGAAGGGCGAAGCTTTCATGGAGAATTCGAGCAGTTCCTTGTTCGTGTCGATAACCTTGAAACACCATTGCGAGTGAGATCGACCAGACGACTGCCGCCGGATGTCGATCTGGTGCGAGTCTCTATCGCCAACGATCAAGTGCTGGCATTTCCGAGCGATTAAATCGAAGATTGTATTGGGTGGGAAATACGGATCAACAAACCGTGATTGTGACTGCAAGTTGAACATTAAACTTGACGAAAATGATCATAAACTGCTGCAAGCATGCGGAACATGGAGGGACTCATGAACACGCATGCCATCGCAACATCGACCTTTCTCGTCGCCTCGCTCTTCCTGAGTGCAAGCGCGGCCACTGCCGCCGAGATCAACATCTACACGACGCGTGAGGCGGGGCTAATCCAGCCGCTTCTCGATGCATTCACCAAGTCCACAGGCACAAAGGTCAACACCGTTTTCCTGAAGGATGGCCTTGCGGAACGCGTTGCGACAGAAGGCGCCAGCTCGCCCGCCGATATTCTGATGGCCGTCGATGCCGGCAGCCTGGTCGACCTGGTCGAGAAAGGTGTGACCCAGCCCGTCGAGTCGGCGGTGCTGAATGCTGCCATTCCCGCGCAGCTGCGCGACCCCAAAGGCAACTGGTTCGCGCTTTCGATGCGTGCACGCGTGCTCTATGCCGCGAAGGACGCGGATCTGAAATCGTTCAACTACGAAGAGCTTGCCGACCCCAAATGGAAGGGCAAGATATGCATTCGCGCCGGCCAGCACCCCTACAACACGGCTCTCTTCGCTGACTACATCGCCCATTACGGCGCGGCTGAAACAGAAAAGTGGCTGACGGGCGTTAAGGCCAACCTGGCCCGCAAGGCCGGTGGTGGCGACCGTGACGGCGCCAAGGACATCCTGGGCGGTATCTGCGATATTGCAATCGCGAACTCCTATTATGTCGGCTTGATGCGATCGGGCAAGGGCGGTCCGGATCAGGTCAAGTGGGGTGAGGCCATCAAGGTCATTCTTCCGACCTTCAAGAATGGTGGCACGCAGGTCAATATCAGTGGTGCAGCTGTCGCCAAAAATGCGCCAAACAAGGCTGAAGCAGTCAAGCTCCTGGAGTATCTCGTCTCCGATGAAGCCCAGAAGATCTACGCCGAAGCCAATTACGAATACCCGGTCAAGGCCGGCGCGGCCACCGACCCGATCATCGCATCCTTCGGTCAATTGAAGATCGATTCCCAGTCGTTGACGGAGATCGTCGGCCATCGCAAGCAAGCAAGCACGCTGGTCGACAAGGTTGGCTTCGACAACTAACATGGACAGAAAGGCGCCCTTGTGTTCGCGGGCGCCTTTCGTCTGGCCAGTTGGTGAATAACGTGACCTCCCCTATCGCCGCGATCGCCTGGCCCAAACGACGTCCAGGCAACCGTTGGCTGATCTGTACGGTTATAGTCGCAGCACTTGTGGCGCTTCCCGTCCTGGGCCTTTTCCTGCAGGCCATTCAGGGCTCTCCCGGCCTCTGGCAGCATCTGGCAACCACTATCCTGCCGATTTCCATGGTCGATACCGTCATCCTTCTCCTGGGCGTCGGCATCGTTTCGGCTGTCATCGGCACAACAATGGCATGGCTGGTTACAGCGTATTCCTTTCCCGGTCGGCGGACGTTGGAATGGGCACTGCTGTTGCCGCTCGCCGTGCCGACCTACATCATCGCCTATGCCTATCTCGACATTCTGCACCCGATCGGTCCCGTACAGAGCGCAATCCGCTGGTTGCTTGGTTATTCGAGCCCGCGCGAGTTCCGATTGCCGGACGTGCGCTCGATGCCCGGCTGCATCCTTCTTCTGGGTTTCGTTCTCTACCCATACGTCTACATGCCCACACGCGTGATGTTCCTGACACAATCAGCCAATCTCATCGATGCGGCGCGGACGCTTGGCATCTCCCGCCGCGCCATCTTCTGGAACGTCGCTCTGCCGCTTGCGAGGCCGGCGGTCGCCGTCGGTGTCAGCCTGGCGCTGATGGAAACCCTGAATGATGTCGGCGCCTCGGAATTTCTCGGTGTTCGCACGCTGACCGTGTCGATCTATACGACCTGGATCACGCGAACAGACCTGCCCGGCGCATCACAGATCGCCCTGTTGCTATTGCTTATGGTCGTCGCTCTCGTGTCGTTCGAACGGTGGGCGAGGCGAAGGCAGCGCTATTCCGCAACTGCGCAGCGCAATCGTGGTTTTGAGCCGCTCCGAGTTTCGTCGCCGAAAGGCCTGCTTTTACTGATGCTCGGCCTAACCCCGATCCTGATCGGTTTTGCCGCACCGGCCCTGTACCTGTTGACATCAGCATGGCAGCGCATCCGTTTCGCCGGCGTATCCTCGAACCTGCTGAACGAGGCGGTAAACACGGTTGCCCTAGCCGTCATCGCAACCGCGACCACGATCGCATTTGGCCTCGTCGTCGCCTATGCGAACCGCCTTCGCCCGGGCGCAGTGTCGTCTTGGTCCTATCGTTTCGCGACAATGGGATATGCGGCCCCCGGCACGGTGGTTGCCATCGGCGTTCTGATCGTGCTGGCGACGGCAGATCGGCTGGTTGACCAGGCCGCCATCGATTGGTTCGGAGTCTCCACCGGCCTGTTGTTCATCGGTTCGGGCGCTGCGCTGATCTACGCATATACGATGAGGTTTCTGGCTATCTCGGCTGGAGGCATTGACGCCGGGCTTGGACGTATTCCCCTGTCACTGGACCAAGCCTCCCGCTTGCTCGGCCAGTCTCCGGCCGGGACCCTGCGCCATATACATCTGCCGTTGTCCAAAGCGGCATTAACGGCAGCCGGCCTGCTCGTCTTTGTCGACTGCGTCAAGGAACTCCCGGCCACGCTCCTGCTGCGACCGCTCAACATCGAAACATTTGCCACCCACCTGTATGGCGAGGCCGCGAGAGGAACCTACGAGGAGGCTTCCGTCGCTGCCTTGGCCATCCTTCTGATCGGCATGCTACCGGTCATCCTGCTCTCCCGCATCGGTCGCTCGGATCGTTGACGTTGCCCGGGCAAGCCGAGGTCAGTCCGACTGACTAGGCATGGGGCGACGCCTACCCGCCGGGCGCATGGATGACGCGCCAACCTCGTGGTTTGGGAAAGAACCGATCGAGGATAGGATCTCTCCTCAGCCAAATTAAATGAACTCATCCTTGCCGTTTATGGCCTGCCGTAAACCATGCTACCAGCTCAGCCGCATTGCGTACGCCTACGGCTTGCATAAGCCGTGCACGATGGGATTCTATCGTACGCTTCGAAAGTCCGAGTTCGTCGGCGATCATTGCGTTGCTCTTTCCCTGCGCAACCAGGGTGATGATCTGGTGCTGCCGGTCGGTAAAGGTCGGGTCGGAGCTCTTGATCGGCCGGTTGATCGCCTGGAAACAATAGAGTGCTTCGGCAAACGGATCGGCCAGATGGTGGCTACGGCCGTTCACCCTGCACCAGAAGCGGCCGCCATCCCCCCTCGTCATGATCCGCTCGTCATAAAAGACCTGCCCGGCGGGCAGGTGACTGCGCCACAAATGACCAATGCGCACAAAGTCCGCGATCTTCGGATAGAGACGTGCAAAACTGGTGTCCAGGATCTCTTCCCGGCGAAGCCCAAAAAGCGTAGCGAATTCGACGTTACAATCACGAATAATGCGATGCCTTGCATAGACCATGGGCACCGGCATATCGGCCAGCGGAAAGCGATGGCTCTGATCCGGATCCGGAATTGATGCTGGAGCTTCGGGCATGCAGTATTAATACGGCTAGCCGCCAAGGTCGATCAAGCCTTAGTTTCGCACTAGCGGAATTCCGTGGGAGGGTCAGGATGCGAAAGATAGTATCAAGCGCCACTGAGGCGCTGGCAGGCGTATTGAAGGACGGCATGGTGATCATGTCGGGAGGGTTTGGGCTTTGCGGAATACCCGAAATCCTGATCGAGGCCGTCAAGCTGTCCGGCGTAAAGGACCTCACCGTCATCTCGAATAATGCTGGCGTAGATGGAATAGGCCTCGGCCTGTTACTGGAAACGCGCCAGATTCGGAAAATGATTTCGTCCTATGTCGGCGAGAACAAACTCTTCGCCCAACAGTTTCTTTCCGGCGAACTCGAACTCGAGTTCAATCCCCAGGGTACCCTTGCCGAACGGATACGCGCAGGCGGCGCAGGCATCCCGGCGTTCTTCACAAAGACGGGTGTCGGTACCATCATTTCGGAGGGCAAGGAGATTCGGGAGTTCGGCGGCGAGCAATATGTCATGGAAATGGCGCTGACGGCGGACGTATCGCTTGTCCATGCCTGGAAGGGCGACACCGAAGGCAATCTCGTCTATCGCAAGACGGCCCGGAACTTCAATCCGATGATGGCGACCGCCGGCAAGTTCACAATCGCCGAGGTCGAACATCTCGTCGACGTCGGCCAGATTGACGCCGACCATGTCCATACGCCGGGCATCTTCGTGTCAAAAATTCTCCACGTTCCCAATGCGAAGAAACATATCGAACAGCGGACCGTGAGATCCGCACAGACGGAGGCGGTGTAATGGCCTGGACACGGGATCAGATGGCCGCGCGCGCCGCGCGTGAGCTTCAGGACGGCTTCTACGTCAACCTCGGCATCGGCATCCCGACGCTAGTGGCTAACCACATTCCTGCCGGCATCAATGTCGTCCTGCAGAGCGAAAACGGCATGCTCGGCATCGGCCCTTTCCCGCTCGACAATGAAGTCGACGCCGACCTCATCAATGCCGGCAAGCAGACCGTCAGCGAACTGCCGATGACCAGCTTCTTTTCGTCTGCGGACAGCTTCGCGATGATCCGCGGCGGTCACATCGACCTGTCGATTCTGGGTGCCATGCAGGTGGCCAGCAACGGCGACCTCGCGAACTGGATGATCCCGGGCAAGATGGCCAAGGGCATGGGCGGCGCGATGGACCTCGTGGCCGGGGTCAAACGCGTCGTCGTACTGATGGAACACGAGGCCAAGGGCGAATCGAAGCTTTTGCCGGAATGCGATCTTCCGCTCACGGGCAAGCGCGTCGTGGATCTCGTCGTCACCGACCTCGGCGTTTTCACGATCGCAAGGACGGGCGCTCCGGAAATGGTGCTGGTCGAAATCGCCGAGGGGGTGACCCTCGAAGAAATCAAGGCTAAGACCAGGGCTGACTTCAGGGTCGGTCTTTGATCGGCGCTTTGGGCAATACATCCCGCGACGTGTTCGCCTCACGCCGGAGCTGATCTCTAACTGACCGGCTCTCCGGCGCTGCTTATGTCGATCTCCAAACTCGTCGAGGCGCGCGCCCTTGTCGTTCGGGCGATTGATGAGGACACACAACGTTACTGGCAGCTATCCATTCAACCCGAGACGACGCGGCACCTGGGCGATCAGTTTTCCTCCCTATCCATCCAATGACCTGGCTCAGCCAGTCGAAACGAAGTGTGTGCCCGCGGAATAGTGTTTTGAGAACTGTAATAACTACCACATGCGGCGTGGTCTCCGTCCTCTCGCTATGCTGCGGGTTGCTCGTCGGCGGTCTTCTGATCCTGGCCCCCTCGGGGGGTGGATTTTTCCCTGACCTCGGCATGGTCGTCGGAATATTCGTGCTGGCCGTAGGGAACCTGATATCCTGCATTTGTAACGGAATTTGCTGGTGGGCTGGAGGACGACGCCGCTGGCTCGCAACAACCTTGCTGCTCCAGAGCCTTTTAGAGATTCTCATCATGGGCTGGATCGTTCATGCGGTTTGAATACAGATCTGACGATCCGGCTGTACTTGGCGATTGGCCGATCTCTTCGCTAGGCATACCGATCGAACGTCCGGCCACCTGTTCCGGTGAAGAGGCGGCCCGACCTTTCGGATCGTCGTTCGAGAGCTGGAAAGGCAAAGCGCTGCCGGGTTCATCCTGCCGCCTATTCTCGTGATCATGCATCAACCGAAGCAGCGTCAACTCGCAATAGTTCCGAGTGTTGCGGCCAGCACGTCGGCCAGGCCGCGCCCAGCGCAGCCATCCTCATCGAGACGCGGATTGTAAATGGTGACCTCGATACCGACCGCCTTGTCGCTTGCCATGGCAATCCGCAGCGTCGTCCCCAATTCGTCCCAGGCCAGCCCGCCCGGGACACGGAAATCAACTGCTGGCATGATAGAGTCGTCAAGACAGTCGGCGTCCAGATGGATGAAGAAACCTTCGAGCTCCGGACGCAGCAGATGGTCAACGGCTTTGCGTGTCGCGGCCTCGATTCCCACCTTGCGCAGGGTGGGAAGATCAAGCGCCTTAAGTTCTTTGGGGAGCGGTTGGCTTCCGAACTCTTCCTGATCCTTGTGATCGCGATAGGCGAGCGCGACGACATCGTCCGATCGCACCAGCGGGCCGCGGCCCTCAATGTTGGTCAGGAGCGTCGGCCCGTGTCCGGTCGCGAACGCAAGATCCATTGACGCGCCCTCGCCGTTGGGTTCGGCCTCGGGCTGGAAGAAGTCGGCATTGCCATCGATAAAGAGCAAACCGTAGCGGCCGCGCCGTTTCAGGGCGAGCATCGAGCCTAGCAGGATCGTGCAGTCGCCACCCAGCACGACGGGAAATTCGCCCGCGTGGAGCAGCGTCTCGACCGCGTCAGCGAGCTTGGGCGACCAGCTCGCGATCGCCTCGGCATTGAGGGTTCCGGTCTCCGGATCTGGCGCTGGATCTTTCGGCGGCACCGCCAGCCGCCCGGCGCGACGCGCATTGATCCGCTCCGCAAGACCCAATTCCAGGAGCCGCTCGGGTAATCGCTCCACTCCGTCTGTCGCCAGGCCCAGTGTGGAGGGGGCTTCCAGGATTGCAAAGGAACAGCTCGGCATCTGCGCCTCCCTGTGGCTGCAACAAATGGTCCTTGGTGCGGAACGTCTTGCGCCGCCACGAGTTCCTTGCATGATGCAAACAAATATCGCACCGCAAACCTTTTGGGCGCGCTCGCGCTCGCGGTCACCGACGAGTTCTATTTGGCTATCCGCAACCGCGCCAGCGGAGGCCCCTCGGAAGCGGCTGCGCTTGTCGAGATCGCTACGTGGCCTAACGAAACCATTGACGCGCTGTCGCGCACCCTGCGCTTGTCGCCAGCGGGGACAACCCGCCTCGTCGATCGCCTCGTGCGCGAAGGACTAGTCAGACGTGAGGTCAGTGACGCCGACCGGCGTGCGCGAACGCTGAGCGCAACCGTGGCCGGCCGCGCCCGCGTCGCCGCCATTCTCGCCGCCCGGCGCGAAGTGTTCGACCGGGCTCTGTCGCAGCTCGAACCTGAGGACCGGAGCACATTAGAACTGCTGCTCGAGCGCATGCTGACGGCCATGACGCCTAACCGCGAGACCTGCGACCACACTTGCCGCCTGTGCGACCTTGACAACTGCCCGCCGGACCTCTGCCCGGTCGAGCAGGCGGCACGCGAGAAGGACCGGTGAGCACATGGTGGCGAACATGCCTGCGTCCCTCACCAGCATCGCACGCACTCCGTTCTGGCCCACACTATCGCAGTTGGTCGCGGGTTCGAGGAACGCGATCGATAGTTGGGCGGGCATTTGCCGTGCGAACTGAGGCTTTTGGAGCTTAAAACGCAAGAAGCCCTACGAGGGGGCTTTGTTATGTATGGGGTGAGTTTAGGGATTTGGTTGCGGGGGCAGGATTTGAACCTGCGGCCTTCAGGTTATGAGCCTGACGAGCTACCGGGCTGCTCCACCCCGCGTTATAAGGTTTTTGCCTGGGGCAAAATACCGGTGCGCAAAACCGAAGGTT